>VGZZ01000037.1 GCA_016872285.1 SAR202 cluster bacterium
ATGAAGTAAAAAAGGAGCGACAATATGCCAAAGAAGGAAATCATCACCGCGCCCGGCCTGCCGGCATCCAAGGTCACCTCCCATGCCGTCAAGTTCGGCAACGTGGTCTATGTGTCAGGCCGCAGCGGCCGCGACCCCAAGACAGGCCAGTACAGCGCCGACATTAAGATTCAGACTAGGCAGACCCTGGATGACATAAAGAAGGCATTGGAAGCGGCAGGCGCCTCCTTCGACAACGTGCTGTCCAACACCATCCACATCACCGATTCCAAGAACTTCGCGGCCTTTAACGAGGTCTACCTGGAATACTTTCCCAAGGACAAGCCGGCGAGGACTACCGTCCAGGCGGGGATGATGAGCCAGGGATCGCTGATAGAGATAACCACCATCGCCGGCATACCCTCCTAACAGCCAAAATAAAAAGACGCCCCGAATTAATTCGGGGCGTCTTTTTACGTGACGGCTAGGAAGAATGTCTTAGGGTCTGGAGCATCTCGTAGTGGCCCAGTTCGGCGCGGCCCGCGATCTCCAGGCATCGGTCAGGGTTGGGAGGCATAAGAGTGCCGGTGCGGGCGTCGCGGAAGTGGCGCTCCAGGGGGTAACGCTTGTGGGCCAGCCGCCCTCCGCAGGCCTGAAGAGCCCGGCTCGTCACCATCAGCGCGGCCTCGGTAGCCAGGTACTTCGCCCTGGCCCCCATAATCGACCGGTTTATTAAATCGACGTCGAAGAAACGGCTGGCGGAGTGATACATAACAAGCTGCGCACCCTGCACCGCCAGGGCCATCTCGGCGATGTGGCGCTGGATGATGGGGCTGTGGGACATGGGCGCAGGGTCGGGGTCGTACTTGTGGGTCTTGACGTATTCTTTAGCATACTCCAGGGCTGACTCGGCGATGCCCAGGTATACCGCCGCATCCCCGATGCCGAAGCTCTGGCCGACACCGACGTGCGGCTCCTCGGCCTCGCCCGGCTTGCCCAGCACCCAGTCCTCTTGCACAAAGCAGTCCTTGAACGTCGCCACCGGGCTTATAGTGCCTCGCATGCCCATGACGTTCCAGTCGCCGCTCAGCGTGACGCCGGGGGTGTTGGTGGGAATAACGGCCATAAGGATCTGCCGCTCGTTCTTGGGGTTCTTGAAATTGCAGTGAATCATGGCGTACTGGCAGGCGCCAGCCATGGTGCAGAAGTGCT
Organism: SAR202 cluster bacterium; assembly: GCA_016872285.1. Lineage (NCBI taxonomy): Bacteria > Bacillati > Chloroflexota > Dehalococcoidia > SAR202 cluster bacterium. The sequence continues at coordinate 1,192 of VGZZ01000037.1, forward strand.
TCAGCCCATTGATAACATATCCGCCCTTGACCCTCTCGATGGTGGTCTGGACCATCCCCGCCCCGCCGTGGCGTCCCGGCTCGCTGCCCCAGCTTCCGATGAGCTTGCCGTGGTCGACGACTTCGCTGAAATAGCGTTTCTTCTGCTCGTGGGATCCCAGGGCGCCGATGTACCTTAGCACCACGGTGTGCATATTGAAGCTGATGGCCGTGTTGGGACATCCGATGGCCAGCTTCTCCAGCACCATAGTCGTGCCCAGGACATCCAGCCCCAAGCCGCCGTATTCCTTGGGCGCGGACATAGCCAGCAGCCCGTTCTTCCACACGTCCCGCCAGCCTTCGACGGGGTGCTTGCCCTCGGCGTCCACCTGGGCCGCCCTGGGGCCCAGGCATTCCCGGCCTACTTTCTCGGCCCTATCCACCACCTCCTGAAGCTGAGGCGAGAGCTTGAAATCCATCGCTTTCCTTTCTATGCCAGTAAACAGGGCCGCCCCCGGCTGAAGGACGACCCTGAAATGTTGATACGTGAATTACCTCTGGAGAAACTAACTAGCCAACGGCCAGGGCGTTGACCTCTCGCACGCCGTTGGGCAGGGAGTAGTCCTTCCAGGTCGAGCCTCCGTCATGGCTGCCCAGCACCTGGCCGGCGCGGGTAGCGGCGTACATCTGCTGCGGGTTGCGAGGGTTGATGCTGAAGCCGAAGATGGTGCTGTCCGGTATAACGCCCATCTCCACCTTCTTCCAGGTGCGCCCGTAGTCCTTGCTGCGGAACAGTGCGCCCACCTCACCGCGAAACTCGGGCCCGCCGGCAATGTATATGGTGCTGGGGTCGCCGGGGTGCTCTCGGATAACACGGGAGTAGGTGCCGGTGGGGCCCATGTACTCCAGGCCGCCCCAGGACCAGTGGTTGCCGCCGTCCTCGCTGCGGTACATGCCGATTCTGGCGATGATGTAGATGTTGCGAGGCCGGGCGCTGCTGACCAGAACGCCGTGCAAGTCCACCGGGTCGTCGTTCTGGTACTGGCCCTCACTGACGTTTTCCCAGCTCTCGCCGTTGTCGTAGCTGCGAATCAGCCCGCCGACTTCGATGGCGGCGTAAATCTCCTCGGGGTTGCTGGGATCGACGGATATATTCAGAAGCCGCTTGGGCATGGCCCTGGGCACCATAGTCACCGACGGATAGGTGACGTTGATAGGAATATCGTCCCAGCTTTTGCCGCCATTGGTGCTGCGAAAGAGCTTGCTGTCCTCGCCGCCGACGTAGATAACTTTGGAGTTGCCGGGCTGGAAGCTCACTGACCATACCATGGCCTTGCCGCCGGGCAGGTCCACCCGCTCCCAGCGGCCGCCGCGGTCGTCACTGCGATAGAGACCGTCCTGGGCGCCGGCGTAGAGGACGGCGGGATTGGCGGGATCGATAGCGATATTGCGGACCGTGGGGTTCTTGGGGAGGCCCTTGACCGCCAGTTCCCAGGAGTCGCCGCCCAGCACTCGACGGTAGAGACCGTGGCCTTCAGGGCCGCCTTCGGTGCCGAGACCAACGTAAACGTGAGCCTGCTCTTTTAACGCCATTAAAGTCACCCCCTCAAGATATGAAGACTTGGCTAAATCCAGAAGTGGGACGGCTTTATTCCATCAGAAAGCAAAGATGCTGTCAATTACGCCTTGCTGCTGCCTTTAGGCCCGAAGGTCTGCTGCGGCGCGCCGGGGGCCAGAGAGAAGTGGGTGTGGACCGACACCCATCGTCCGTCGCGGCGCTCCAGGGCTACGGTGGCGCGGCCCGGCCTAAAGAAAGGGTTGCCGTTTTCATCGAAACCCGTGGATGTCCATGTGGCGATGCCCCAGGCCCAGCGCTCGTCGCCGCCGCCCCTCACCTGCTCCATCTCGATTTTGAAGTCGCGGATGTTGGGCCAGATGCCTTCCCACTGGTTCCTCCGCGCGTGTTCCACCCCAGACACAACCCTGGCCTTGGTGCCGAAGGACAGGACATCCGGCGCGAATATCGCTTCGGCGCTGTTGTAGTCCACGGCGGCGCAGTATTTACCGAGGAGAGTAAACCACTGGCGGACCGCTTCCTGGGGGTCGGCGGTAGTGATGGGACTCTGACGACTGGTTTTTGCCAAGGGTTACTCCTTAGTAGCGGGCTGGCTGGCCCACTCCTCCCACTTTCTGTCCAGTTCCTCTTGCACCTGGTTGTGCTCCACACCCAAACGCGCAATGGCATTCAAGTCCTGTTTAGACGAGGCTTTTTCCAGTTTTCTCTCGATCTCTCGCAGCTTATTTTCCAGCGTCGCAATAGTCTGCGACAGGTCTTCTTTGGGCTGCTGGGGCGGCCTGGGCGGGTTGCGTTTGGCGGTGGAGGGGTCGCGGCGGGGGCGGGCCTTTACACTCCTGTCGGCGGTATCTTCAGAGGCTTCTTTTTCCTCATCCTTCACCGCCATCCACTCCTCAAAGGAGCCTTCAAAGACCTCCAGCCTCCCTTTGTTCACCAGCCATAGCTGCTTCGCCAGCAAGGATATGAGGAGGCGGTCGTGGGAGATGAAGAGAAGGGTGCCCTCGAAGTCCATCAGCACCCGTTCCAACGCCTCGCGGCTGGGGATGTCCAGGTGGGTGCTAGGCTCGTCCAGGATGAGAAAATTGATTTCGTTGATTAGCAGGCGGGCCAGGGCCAGACGGCTCCGCTCGCCGCCGCTCAAATGGGACACGTCCTGGAACACGTCCTCGCCTCGAAAGAGGAACCGGGCCAGGAAGGAGCGGGCCTCGCTGATGGGGATATTTTTAATTTCGAGGAAGGCGTCCAGCACGGTGCCGCTGTTGGGCAGGTCCTGGAGGCCTTGCTGGAAGTATCCAATCTTCACGTTGTGCCCCAAGAGCATAGACCCTTGCAGCGGCGCAATCTGCCCGAGCAGCGTCTTCACCAGCGTTGTCTTTCCCGCGCCGTTGGCGCCGATGATGCCAATCCTATCGCCGGCCTCGACTTTGAGGTCAGGCGTCGACAGCAGCCTCACGGTCTCGTCGCCGCTGGTGTAGCCTGTGGACAGGTTATGGGTTCGCAGGACCACATGCCCCGTACGGCTGGAGGCGACCTTCGACATGGAAATCGTCGCTTCTTGTCGAGGCGCGTCTATTGTCTGCAAGCGCTGCAAACGATTGGCGCGGCTACGGGCCTCGCGGGACCGCTGGCCGGCGTGGTAGCGGGCGATGAAGTCTTTGAGCTTGGCGATGTACTCCTGCTGGCGCTCGTGTTCCTTCTGCTGCCTCAAAACGCGCTCCGCCTTCTGCAAGCGGTAGGCGCTGTAATTGCCCGGGTACACGGTCAGGCGGCCCTGCTCAATTTCCCAAATCTGCTCCACCACCCGGTCCAGAAAATACCGGTCGTGGGACACCACCAGAAAGGCGCCTGGGTACTTCAAAAGGAACCGTTCCAGCCAGTCCAGGCCGTCCATATCTAAGTGATTTGTAGGCTCGTCCAGCACCAATAGGTCGGGGTTGGAGAGCAAGGCCTTGGCCAGGGCGGCGCGGGTGCGTTCCCCCCCGCTGGCGGAGGCGGCGGGCGCGTCCATGGACGCCGTCGACAGCCCGACGCCCGAAGCCACCCGCTCCATAGTGCTCTGGTATTCGTAGCCGCCCAGGGTCTCGAACCGATGAAGAAGCGAGTTGTAGCGGGCCTCACCATCTCCGGGGTTATTGGAGGAAGCCATCTGTTCCGTGGCGGCTTTCAGTTCTTCTTCTACCCTATGCAGCTCATCGAAGGCCGTTAATATCTCGTCGCGGAGGCTTCCTGGGAGGGACGGCGGGGGGGTCTGGGGGATATAGCCTGTGCGGACGCCTTTAGCTCTATAGATAGTCCCCGCGTCCGGCTCCGTCTCGCCTATAATCAACCGCACCAAAGAAGACTTGCCGGAGCCGTTGGCGCCGACGATTCCTATGCGGGCGCGCTCGGATATGTCCGCGCTGACATCGGACAGTATTTTCAAATCGCCGTAAAAGAGGGAGATGCGGGAAGCCGAGAGAAGGGCCATGGCGTCTAGGTGCTGCGCTCCGGACTCATGAAGCGTGACATTTCTTATACTTCTTGCCGCTGCCGCAGGGACACGGCTCGTTGCGGCCTATTTTTCGCCCGCCGGTGCTTTCGGCCAGGCGGCGCTGCTCAAACTTACGCTGGGAGCAGTCGGCGCAGGTGCAGGCAGGCGGATGGTCGGAATGCCAGTTAGTCCTTTTCATGTTCAGGCCCCTCAAGCCACATCTATTTTACCAGCCTTAAATAAAGTTGCACCGTGGCTTATGGGGCTAAAAGCCACGGTGCAACGTCTAAAAAGCGAGACAGCTTATGGCTGGGAGAAGTTCAAGTCCTGGCTGAAGAACAGCTCGTCAGGGTCTATATCGAGGCTCGAAGCGGCAAACACAGCCTCTTCCTGAGCGGTGTAATCGCCCTCGCCCGACCGCAGGTGGAAGGTTATAGCGTGCCCGAAAGCGTTTGGCGTCGGCGGGCCCACAATAAGCATCTTGTATTGGCCGTTGACTACCTCCACGTCCCGCGTCTGGTACCCATCGATTCGAGCGAAGACCAGGGCGCCGCCGGGGGCTGGGATGCCGTTAATGAAGACGCTGCCGCTATAGATATTAGGGAAGGGCGGGAAATGGACTGGCTTATCCGCCGCTATCCTGGTGGGAGTCGGCGTGACCGTTGGCGTATAGGTAGGACGCACCGGTGTAGGCGTCGGAGTAGGGGTCGGGACCGGTGTCGCGGTAGGAGTGGGCGAAGGGGTTGCCGTAGGCGTGGGGAAAGGAGTGGGAGTTGGGGAAGGAGCAGGTGTGGCTGTAGGCGTCGGCGCGGGTGTGGCCGTGGGTGTAGGCGTAGGGGCAGGCAATGGGGTAGCAGTAGGTGTGGGCGTTGGCGAGGGCTCAACGATGACGAAGGGGCCCATATGCATAGTCGAGGCCCAGTTGCCTGCCCCGTCGCCGGTCCTAAGGTGGAACCACCAGTCACCGGGAGAAAGGGGCGGGCTGGATACGGTGGTGTCCGACCCGGAGAGGTCTTCCACGTTATCAGGAATGCTGTCAGGGTTCTTGTCAAACTGGTAGGAGTAACCCTTCACGCCGCTGCCTCCTAGCTCCGATCCCGCCGACGCGGCGTCGAAGGCTGGGAACCAGCTAACTTTGATTATGCTCTGAGCCGAGGGCACTCCCGGGAGGTGGGAGGCGCTTTGAATATTGGTAGGGTTCTGGGGGGCCAGGACGTCGGCGGCCAGCGCGTCGTCGCCGCCGGAAAGGGCCAGGGGCAAGGCCACCGCCAGGGCCAGGGCGGCCAGGAGGCTGACGGCCATCGCCAGCCTCGGCGCCCGGGCCATTCGCCTAAGCAGCAAACGGTCCCACGAGACAGGGAAAGCCGTGGCTGGGTTCTCTTTGAAATGGGGAGCGAGGACGGAGGATATCTCCGACGCCAGAGATCTGGGCGAAGGCACAGGCATGAGGGCGCTGAACACCTCGCCGGCGGGCGGCAGCGCATTCTTGGTCTGCCGGCAGGCTGCGCATTCGGCGGCGTGGCGGCGCACCCGGGCGCGAAGCTCCACCGCGGTCTCAGGAGTGCTGGTGACGGCTATTCTGGAGAGCTGGTAGCAGTCTTTGCGGCCTCGCTGCCATACCAGCTGCGCGGCCACCGAGTCCTCCAACTCTTCTTTGAGCCGCGCAACCCTGGTGGTCGCCTCGCCGGAGCGAAGTCCGAGGATGTAAGCCGTGTCGTGGGCGCTCATGCCGCGGCGCAGCAGCAAGTCCATAAGCGCCAGGTCCTCCCGCGTCATCTCGCCTAGGACCTGCCACACCATCTCCACCGCCTCCATGTCGTGGGCCAGGAGGCCGGCGTTGCGGACCCTGGCCGTGTCCACCCGGAGGAAGTAGGGCTGCTCGGCGGAGCCTGAAGCGTCTTGCGACCTGTCCCTGGAAACAATGAGAAAAGCGGAGCGGTACAGGCACAGCCGGAACTGTTCAGCATGAGGGCTGCCCCTAAAATCGGCTGTCGCCTGCTTGAAGGACTGCCTGGCCAGTTCGGACGCGGCGCCGTAGCTGCGCATGGTCCTGGATATGAAATCGAAGACTCCGTCCAGGTAGCGGTCCAGGAGAACATTTAAGGCGCTTTGGTCACCCTCAGACGCCAGGGTTGCCAGGGCTTCGTCGCTGGTCACATTTTTAGCTTCCATGAGTCCCTAGACACACAAAGATTAACGTAAATATAGCAAGTGCCTAGCAGCAAAGTAACTAGCTTTTTAAACGAAATTTAGGAAATTCTTTATACTTTGATAAAGTACAGACGCGGAACAGCTTTAGGAATCTTTTGCGGCTTCAGCGGGGGCTGCCGCCCAGCCCGGGAGGCGGGCGGAGGCCAGGGTCATAATGCCCAGGAAGAACAGCCCCGCCACGGTCAAAAAGGCCAGCTTGTAATCGCCTGTCGCGTCAAAGTACGCGCCTACCATAATGGGCCCGGCGAAATATGACACCACAGTGAACACGTTCACCATGCCGGCAATGCTGCCGTAGGCCTTTACGCCGAAGATCTCTTGTACGGTCAGCGGTATCAGCGCTCCCATGGCCCCAAAGCCGAGGCCGAAAAAGGGCACTATCACCCACGGCAGCGACGACGAGCCTGAGCTTACGATTAATATGAGGCCCGCTACCTGCACTCCCAGGCTTACCATGAAGGCTCCCAGGGCTGTCAGTTTGTCCGACAGGTAGCCGAACAGCCCCTTGCCAATGAGGCCCAGCAGCGCCATGAGGCTCAGCAGCAGCGACGCGCGTCCGCTGCTCATGCCGACGTTTTCGAGATGAGGGATGATCTGGGGCAAGACGGCGCTGTAGGTGAAGCTCCCCAGCAGCACGCCCACGGCTACGCTGTAGAAGGCCCTGGTCCTGAACGCCTGCCTGGCAGTGAAGCCCTGGAGCTGCGGCTTGTCAGCGCCAGCCTGGTCCTGCGGCGCCGGCTTGCCCTGGGCAGGGCGGCCGCCCCGGGGCTGGTCGTGGACAAAGAAAAACGCCAGCAGCGCGATGACTATGGCCAGCAGCCCGAAGAGGCCGTAACCGTATTGCCAGCCTGCTGTCGTTACCACCAGACTCGCCAGGGGTGTCAGGGTGAGGCCGCCGAAGTTGTTGCCCATGCTGACGACGCCCATTACTCGGCCCCGTGTCTTGGGGAACCAGATAGCCACCAGCCGTCCCGCGGCTAAAGAAGTCGCGCCGGGAAAGCCCAGGTTGAACAGGACGCTCAGGGCGTACCAGTGCCACAGCTCGGACATGAGGGGACGCAGCAGGTAGCTCAGCGCCATAAGCAAGACCGATACGATTAATACAGGCCTTGCGCCGTGGCGGTCCATAAGATAACCCGCAATGGGCGAGACCAGTCCCGACAGCGCGGCGAAGGAGAGGGAGGCGTTGATGGCGGTGCGGCTCCAGCCGAACTCGTTCTCCAGGGGCTGGACGAAGAGGCCGAAGGCATAAGCGCCGGTGCCGATGGTGAAGCCTGTGGCGGCAAAAACGGTGGCCGCCATGAGCCAGCCGCGAGTTAGTTTAATGCCCATTCGCCGCGTATCGAAGCCAATAACGTCCCGTTATTCCTCAAGGACTCCGTCAGGGTTGTGGTCCGCCAGGAACTTCAGATGCTGGGGGACTATCTGATTCCTGTACGCCTCTTCCAACTTGTCCAGCAGTTTCTCGGGGTCGGCCTCGTAACACACCAGGGCGCTGGTCTTCTTATTAATCATGGAGATGATCTTGTCGAGATGGCCCGATATACCGCCGGAATTCTGCAGCACACCGATGACCTTGCCCTCGTCATAGGCGATGGCGAACTCGCCCAGGGTGCCGGAGCGCCCGCCGGCGAAGATAACGACGTCGCAACTACGGATGTTCTCGATCTCGCGGCCCATGAGACCGCTGCCGGTGTACACCATGGCGTCGTAGCCTCGGGTGGGCGAGTGGTACTTGGTCACATGCTCTTTCAGATTCAGGCCCGGCGAGATGCCCACGACAATCCCGCCCGCCGACTTTGCGCCTATCACTGCTTCGTGAGGGAGGCCGGGACATGCGCCCGTAATCAGCACGTGCCCGCGCCGGCCTATGATTACGCCCAACCTCCTCACTCGCTGACATACCTCATCCTTCAACATCCCCCCGGCGGAGCCCATGACTCCCACGGTCATTCGGGCCAGCTTTCCATCCCATTCCAGTTGTCTAGGCATTTAATCCATTACCTGTCTTTCTAGGCAGCACACTTTAGCATACCAGCTACACGGGCATTTGTTTGACACTCTCAGCAAGCCTTGTTTAACATGAGGCAAAGCCACAGCATCTCACACCATGGTCAAACAGCAAGAATTTCCTAAAATCACCGACTCGGAACTCGACCGCCTCCGACAGCTCATCGGGGTCGAACTCGAAGTCAGGGAACCCTTTAATCGATACGCTACCGCCGACACTGTACGCCACTTCGTCCACGGCATCGGCGACGCCAATCCTCTGTACACCGACGAGGACTATGGGAAACAGACCAGATGGAAGGGAATAGTCGCGCCGCCATCGTTCCTATTTAGCTGCTTCGGCCGCGGCGCGCCCCAGGGCTTGCGGGGCATCCACGCCATGTGGGCGGGCGCATCCTTCGATATGTATGAACCCATTCGGGCTGGCGACCGCATCGCGGGCACCGTCGCCCTCACGGGACTCACACCCAAGGAGAGCCGTTTCGCCGCCCGCTCCATTCTCCAGGAGCACACCTACACCTTCCGCCGGGGCGACGGCGTCAAGCTGGCCGATGTGAAGGAGTGGCATATGCGCACAGAGCGGGATACCGCTCGAGAGCGCGGCAAGCATAAAAGCCTGGAACCAGCCCAATACTCGGCTGAGGACATCCAGCGTATTTTCGCTGACTACGATAAGGAAGAGATACGCGGGGCGACGCCTCGATATTGGGAGGACGTGTCGGCGGGAGAGGAAACACCCCACGTCGTCAAAGGCCCTTTGCGAGTTACCGATAATGTCGCGTGGAAAGTTGGCTGGGGCTTTCGCCCCTTCACCCACGCCCACAAACTCGGCGTCGAGTATTACAAGAAGCACCCCATGGCCTTCGACCTCAACGCCCAGGGCGTGCCAGACGTGCCCGAGCGCGTCCACTGGGACCCCGACTTCGCGCGTCGGGTCGGCGTCCCCTCCTCCTACGACTTCGGCCCTCAGCGCGTCGCCTGGCTGTGCCAGGTGGCGACAAACTGGATGGGCGATGACGGCTATATCAAGAAGTTCTGGGGCGAGGTGCGTCGCTTCAACTTGGTGGGCGATACTCACTGGCTGAAAGGCAAGGTCAAGGATAAGCGGCGCGAGGGCGGCGACGCCCTGGTGGAGCTGGAGCTATGGGGCCACGACCAGCGCGGCGAGGAGACCATTCGCGGCGGGGCCGTCGTAGCCCTCTCTTCTCGTTCATGACGGGGCCGCTGTCCGACGTACGCGTCGTAGATATGTCCGGCCCCGAGGGACAACTATGCGGCCGCCTTTTCGCCGACATGGGCGCGGAGGTTGTCCTGGTGGAGCCGCCGTCGGGCACGCCAACCCGCTCTCTCGGCCCGTTTAAGGATTCCATTGGCGGGCATGAAAGCAGCCTTTTATTTCAACATCTTAACGCCGGCAAAAAGAGCGTGGCGTTGGATCTGAACAAACGGAATCACCGGCAAGCCTTGAAAGCCCTAACCAGGACTGCTGATGTGCTAATTGAGTCCTCGATTCCGGATCATCTCGAAGAGCTTGGTATAGGCTACAAAAATCTGAAGCATGGGCACGGCGCCCTGGTTATGGCCAGCATCACAGGCTTCGGGCAGACCGGCCCGTATGCTGAGTACAAGGCGCCGAGCATCGTCGCGTCCGCCATGGGCGGCGTCATGTACCTCTGCGGGTCGCCGGACCGCCCGCCCCTGGCTGAGCCTGAGCTGCAGCCCTATTTCCTCGCCTCGGCCTTTGCCGCCTATGGCATTATGCTGGCCCTGCGGCATCGAGACTCCACAGGGCGAGGGCAGCGGGTGGAGGTGTCATGCCAGGAGGTGCAGGCGGCCATGCAGCACGTCCTGGTCAACTATTCGTCCAACGCCAACATCCTGCAGCGCGCCGGCAGCCGCACACCCATCGGAGGCGGCATGCCCTATGGCGTCTACCCCGCCGCCGACGGCTTCGCGCACCTGGTGGTCATCGCCACCTCCCACTGGCGGGCCTTTGTCGATTGGATAGGCAAGCCTGAGGCTCTCACCGACCCCATGTGGGACAACCGCCACACCCGCATCGCCAACGCCGACCTCATCGAGTTTCTTACTGTTGAGTTCACTAAGACTAAGTCCAAAGCCGAGCTATTTAAGGAAGGGCAGGCGCGTCACATCACGGTAGCGCCCGTGAACACGCCGGCGGAATTTATTCAAGACCCCCACACCAAGGCCAGGAATACTTTCGTAAAAGTGACGCACCCAACACTGGGCGTCTTGCCGATGGTCCAGCCACCCTTTCGATTTACCGCCACTCCGTCAGCAATTAGCGCCGCCGCCCCTAATTTGGGGCAAGACACCGAGCAGGTTTTTGATGAACTGTATGGCGACGAACCCTACAAGACCTCTAAGCGACGACCATCGCAAAAGCAGCCTTTGTCAGGCGTCCGTATCCTAGACTTTAGCCAGGCCATCGCCGGCCCTGTCCTTACCCAGCTTTTAGCCGAGGCAGGGGCGGAAGTTATAAAAGTCGAGTCCGCGTCCCACCAGCAGCGAGGCCGCGCCAGGCCCGACATGGACCCACGATTGGTTATGCAGCAGAAGGTAACCTTTGCCGACATCAACCGTAACAAGCTCTCGATTACCGTCAACATGGCTGACAACGAAGGCCGCGCATTAATCCAGCGCCTCATCCCCCACTGCGATATCGTCGTCGAAAACTTCAGCCCCCGCGTCATGGAGCGGTGGGGTCTAGGATATGAGGACCTCAAGAAGCTGCGGCATGACATAATTATGGCGCGACTGCCAGGCTTCGGTCTGGACGGCCCATATCGCGACTATGTCGGCCTGGCCGCCGTCGCCATGGGCATCACGGGCATGTACCACCTCTGGTCCTATGGCGAGGCCTCAGAGCCTGCAGGACCGCCAGTATGGGCGCCGGACTACCTCAGCGCTGCCTTCGGCGCCGCCGCCCTCATGGCAGCCCTTCGACATCGAGACTCCATGGGCCAGGGCCAGCTTATCGAGCTAAGCCAGGTGGACGCCACCGCCTATGTCATAGGCCACCATTACCTCGACTATTTCCTTAATAGTCGAGGGCCTAGACCCGATGGCAACGGCCATCCTCAGTTCGCCCCTCATGGCGTCTATCGATGCAAAGGCGACGACGCCTGGTGCGCCATCGCAGTGCAAAATGATGCCGAGTGGTCGGCGCTGGTAAAGGCGATGGGTTCACCCGAGGCGGCCAGGGATAAAAAGTTTGGTGCAGCTCAAGACCGACTGGCTAATAGAAAAGATATGGAAGCCCTTATTGAGGCGTGGACTGCGGAGCATACGGCCCATCAGGTCATGCGAATCCTTCAGTCGGCCGGGGTGCCTGCCGGCGTGGTGCAGAGCGGCGAGTCGCTATTTTTGGACCCGCACCTGCGCGCGAGGGGCTTCTTCGACACAGTGGACTACTCGGGCACTGGCGGCATCGAATACCCGGGCTCCTATGTGCATCTGTCGGAGTCGCCTGGAAAGCTGGGCTGGTGTCACGAGATGGGGGCGGACAACGCCGAGGTTTTCGGCAGGCTGCTGGGGCTGAGCGCGGGAGAAGTGAAGGGCTTGGAAAACAAGGGAATGCTATCCTAGGACCGCCTAATTTAGCGGCAGTAATTGAGAGATGGCTAACAAGAAAACCAACGAGAATCAAGGCCCCCTCTCGGGCGTCCGCGTCCTGGACCTTACTCGCATCCTCGCTGGCCCCTTCGGCACGCGTATCCTGGCCGACATGGGCGCTGAGGTTATAAAAATCGAGCCTCCCGGTGGCGACGCGGCGCGTCAGTTCGAGTACACCACACCGGAAGGCGTCAGCGGCTATTTTATGCAGCAGAACCTGGGCAAAAAAGACATCTGCCTAGATTTTGCTCATCCCAAGGCTCTCGAGGCAGTGCGGCGCCTCGTAAAGATGTCCGACGTTGTGGTGGAGAACTTCCGGCCTGGCGTCATGGATCGGCTGGGCATCGGTTATAAAGACCTCAAGAAGCTCAAACCCTCCATCATCCTCTGCTCCGTCAGCGCCTTTGGGCAGAAGAGTCCGTACTCACGCCGTCCGGCCGGCGACATGGTCATTCAAGCCATGAGCGGCCTGGCCTCCCTCACCGGCGACCCCGACGGCCCGCCCCAGACCACTGGCATGTCCATCAGCGACACCACCGGCGGCCTCCACGCCTTCGGCGCCATATGCGCGGCCCTTTATCAGCGCAGCGTCACCGGCGAAGGACAGCACATCGACATCGCTCTCATCGACTGCATTCTCTGGCAGAACGAGTGGGCCAGCCAGTACATATTCTTGAGCCAAGGCCAGTTGAACCCGACTCGGTACGGCAACCGCCGCCCTATTCTTATTCCTGGCAACCTGTTCAAAGGCAAGGACGGCTGGATAGCCATCGTAGCCTCCACCGACCCGGGGTGGCGCAACCTGACCAGGGCCATGGGCAGGCCTGAACTGGGGGAGGACGCACGATATTCTAACCGCACGGTCCGCATGGCTAATCGAGACGAGCTAGAGCGGCTGGTGGAGGAGTGGGTGGCTTCCTTCGATTCGGTCAAGCAGGTGGAAGCGCTTCTCGGAGACAGGGGCGGCGTCCAGTGCGGGCGGGTGCGGACGTGGAAGGAGATCATTGAGGACCCGCATACCCGAGAGCGGGAGCTGGTAGCGGAGGTGGAAGACCCGGTGCTGGGCAAGACCAGGGTGGTGAACTCGCCCTTCCGGCTGGCCCAAGGGAAGGCGGGGGCGCGAGGCGGCGCGCCGCTGATGGGGCAGCATACGCTGGAGGTGCTGCAAGGCATGTTGGGTATGTCCAACCAGGAGGTGCTGGAGCTATTAAACGCCAACGCCCTCCACGCGGACGAGCGGGTGATGCCGGAGATTGTTCAGAAGCTCATGTCGGAAGGGTAAGCGTGAAACGGCCAAGACCTGTTAAAACAGCCTGCCGGACGCACGGAAAAACGGGGGGTATTGCCAGAAGGCGGACAGGACTATATTATGCCGTTAGCTTCGAGAAGTCTTACAACTAAGAAATCTGAAGGAGGGAGCTTTAATGGTTAAGTCACTCGCAACTCTAGAAAAGGAGTTTGCAGCCTGGGCGCCAAAGTCCAGGAAGCTCTTTGAGGGCGGCAAAAATGTCATGCCTGGCGGTGCTATGAAGTCCCTGGGCTATAACCCGCCCATGTATGTCGAACGCGCCCAGGACTGCTACCTCTGGGACGTTGACGGCCACAAACTGGTGGACTGGATCAACAACGCCTGCGCCATGATCCTGGGCCACAGCCCCAAGAAGACCGTCAAGGCCTTAAACGACGTCGTCAACAACGGCATCGTCTTTGGCGCGCCCAACACCTATGAGAAGGCCATCGCCGAACACCTGTGCAAGCGCGTCCCCTCGGTAGAGAGCGTCCGGTTTGTCAACTCCGGCACCGAGGCGCTGATGAACACCATCCGCCTGGTCCGCGCCTACACCGGCAAGCCCAAGATAGCTAAGTTCGAAGGCGGGTTCCACGGCACCACCGACGACGCCGAAATCAGCGTCGCGCCGCCCGCCGACGCCGCAGGCTCCGCCGACGCCCCCAACGCCGTGGCCGACCTCAAGGGCATCAACCCCGAGACCGTCAACAACGTCGTCGTCATGCCCTACAACGACGCCGAGGCTGTGGACCTCATTCTCCGCGAGAACAAAGACGATATCGCCGCCGTCTTCTATGACCCCAAGAGCGCCAACTACGAGATACCTTTCGAGTTTGTCCGCTTCGTCGCCAACAAGTGCAAAGAGCTGGGCATCCTCTTCGTAGTGGACGAGGTCAAGAGCCTGCGCGTCGCCTACGGCGGCTACCAGGCGCTGGCCGGCGTCAATCCCGACCTGACCACCTTCGGCAAGCTGGTGGGCGGCGGGATGCCCGTAGGCGCCTTCGGCGGCAAGAAAAAGATCATGGACGTGCTGGACCCGGAGAAGAAAATGGGGATTGCATCCGGCGGCACCTACTCCGCCAACCCCATGACCCTGGCCGCGGGCCTGGCTCACATGGAAGAGGCCACCCCGGACGTTTACAAGCACCTCAAGGCCATCGGCAAGCGCATGGCCGATGGGCTGGAGACCGTGGTCAAGAAGTCCAAGTTCCCCGGACGCGTTCTCTACCTGGAGAACATGATCACCGTCCATATGACCACCAGCCCCGTCCGCAACTACCGCGACATCCTGAAGTTCGACCAGCAGATGCGCCGCCGCATGATGCTGGCCATGACCATGGAAGGCCACTACTGCCGCGAGATGCAGGAGATGACCGTTTCCTCGCCCATGACCAACGCCATCATCGACGACTTCATCGCCGATTTCGAGAAGGTTGTGGCCGCGAAGGAGTAATTCCTCCCCGTAAGAGAAAAAGCAGCGCCCCGATAAATCGGGGCGCTGCTTTTATTTGAGGGGGGTTACTAAGGCGCTTTCTTAGCTGAGACAACCTCTTTGGCGGCGGACGCGCCGTCGCCCAGTTTGTTGTAGGCGTCCAAGGCGGCCACTTTGTAGCATTCAGCCAGCGTGGGATAGTTGAAAACGTTCTCGACAAAGAAGTCCAGGGTCGCGCCCATAGCCATAGCCACCTGGCCTATGTGCACCAGCTCCGGGGACCGCTCGCCGATGACGTGCACCCCCAAAAGCTGGCGGTTCTCGGCGTGGAAGAGGAGCTTCATCATGCCTGACGTGTCGCCGATTATCTTTCCCCGCGCGGTCTCTCGATATCTCGCGACGCCGCACTCGTAGGGCACCTGGGACTCGGTAAGCTCTTCCTCCGTCTTGCCGACCATGGACAGCTCCGGTATTGAGTAGATGCCTATGGGCAATAGCTCTGTGGAGGTTCGTATCGGAATTCCCAGGGCGTGATGGACGGCGCGACGGCCCTGCTCTCGCGATGTGGCGGTCAGGGCTGGCGGGCCGATGACGTCGCCGACGGCGTAGACATTGGGCGCCACAGTCTGATAGGAATCATTCACCGGTATGCGCTGCCGCGCGTCCACGGCAATGCCCAGGGACTCCAGCCCCAGCCCGGCGGTAGAGCCCACGCGGCCCACGGCGTAAAGCAGCAGGTCGCCGCGAATGGTCTTGTTGCTGCGAGTGCGGGCCAGGACGCCGCAACCCTCCGTGACTACCTCGGTCACCTCCTCGCCCAGCCGGAACGTGACGCCGTTCTGCCGCAGCTCATAGCAGAGGCCTTGGAATATCTCCCTGTCCAAAAATTCGAGGACGTGCTGCCGCATATCCACCAGCGTAACTTTGGCGCCCAGGGCGGCGAAAAAGGAGGCGTATTCAACGCCGACGGCTCCCGCGCCGACCACAATGAGGTTTTTAGGGATTTTATTAATCTTCAGAATGCCGTCCGAGTCCACAATCGTGGAGCCGTTGATGGGGACTTTGGGCGAATGGGCCGGCAGGCTGCCGGTGCTGACCACTGTGTAGTCCGCTTCGATTATCTCGGCGGCGCCGTCGGGGGCCCGTACCCTAACATGACGGGAGTCCATGAACGACGCCTCGCCGAAGAGCAGGGATACTCCGTTTCGGGCAAACTGGGACTTGACCACGTGGCCCCGGTCCTGGACCACCTGCTGGCATCGATAGGTCAGGTCTTGAATACTGACGTGGTCTTTCATGGTGTAGCTAAAGCCGTAAAGGCCCCGCTGGTAGTAGCCGGTGAAAAAGAGGACGGCCTCTCGAAAGGTCTTGCTGGGAATTGTCCCTGTATTAACGCTGTTGCCGCCGACCACCGCCATCTTTTCGATGGCGGCTACCCGCTTCCCCAGCTTGGCCGCCTGAATCGCGGCGCCCAGGCCGCCAGGCCCTGTCCCGATGACCGCTAAGTCATAACGCATGCTGTGGCTGCCTCGATTAAATTACATGAGGGGTTACATTAATTGTACCAATCGGTCATACCCTTATGCTGTATACATAAAACATGATTGAGGCATTTGCTTAGATGGCAGGCATGTATTAAGGACTGGGGTCACCAGGGTATGACCCCAGTCCTCTATATGGTATGTTTTGCCGTGGGTTAAACGGGCCAGCAGCCACAGGCAAACAACAGCCGATTGCTAGACTAAGCCGGGTGGACGCGCTCCAGGACGTTAAAACGTATGTCCGATTGTTTCTGGTGCATCCGCTTGGCCCAATCGGTCTCGTTGAGGGCCTTCATCCTGGGGTCTTTCAGCGCGGCCAGATCATCGACCTCATAGATGGCGACCCATTCTGGGTCGTGAGAGGGGTTCTTGGGGTGCTGGCCGGCCTTGCGGCACAGGCGGGCGCTGGCCATGCCCTTTATGCCAAGGATCAGATGGAAGTGTTCCGTCCGGTTCCACTGCATAAACTCTTCCACCCCGTCCGGGGCCACGTCCAACCGAATGGTCACCAGGTATTTGCTGCGGACGCCGCCGACGGAGTTGGCGGAAGACCTAGGCTTCTTAAACTCGCGAGGCGTCTCCTTTATCTTCACCGTAACGATCTGCTTGTATAGCGATGCCGAGTGGTTCAAGAACCCGTGGCGGATTTTGGGCGCCCACGTGTCGTTCTTGGCGACGTTGGCGTAAGTCTCGGTTTTAAGCGTGTCGATGCTGTCTAGCTCGTAGAGATGAAGGTATTTGGGGTCGCCGCGGGTGGAGCGGTATCGCACTGCGCTGAGAAAGCCGGCGTTGAGGAGATCGGTGATGTGAGGGCCGTTGTTCCATCGATTGGCCTCTTCTTCAATGTCCGGCGCCAGGTCCAAACGAACGGTGTATATGATGGGCAGTTCCGCCATGATATTCTCCTCTTTAGTTGACTCCGCCTGCGACGCCGCTAGTTTAACCGCTTCGATACGCCTTGTCTAAACGCTCCGCCCTCAAGCCTTCTTCTCGACGGTTGTTTGCATGCCGCGCCGGTATTTCTGAATGACGCCATCGCGGTTCCACTTCTGGGTCTTCTTCCACACTCGCTCCAGGCTGGCGGTGTGGCCCTGAAATCGAGGCATCACATATCGCGCGAAAAGCTCTAACGACTTGTAGGTGGTCTGCACCGGCCCCCATTCGTTAATCGTAATGAGGAACCCGCCGATGCCGCCTGTCTTGTTAAAAAGCTCCTCCAGTTCGCGCGTCACCTGGTCCGGGTCGCCCACAATCCAGCTCCGGTTCTGGATGACCTCTTCCACGGTTAGCTCGTCGAAGGTCTGGTCAGGGCGGCTCAGGTACTGACGCAGGCTGCCGTTGCCGTCGTTGTAACTCAGGGCGGTCTTAACGCCGTCTCGAATCTCTGCCAGGGCCTGCTCCCGGCTCTCGGCCACATAGAGGTAGTTCACCACTCGCCAGTCGTCGCGGCGCACGGCCTTCCCCGCCTTCTTCGCCGCGCCCTCTATTACGTCCCACTGCTGCTCAATCGGCACCGCGCCCGCCATGGGCGAGTTCGCTAGAGACCATACCGGCAGCCCGTACATCCCCGCCTGCTCCAGGCTGTTGAGGCTGCCTGAGCTTGCCATGGCGATCGGCAGTCGAGGCTGCTGGTAGGACTTGAGCTGCAATTCCATGTCTTTAATCTGCCAGTACCGACCCTCATGGGTAACGGGCCCGTCCGTCTCCAGGAGCTTGACAATGATCTCCAACGATTCGTTCATCATAGGCCGCACCTGGTCCACCGACAGGCCGAACAGGATGATGTCGGTAGCTAGCACGCCCGGGCCGACGCCCATGACCAGCCGGCCGCGGGTGAGATGGTCGAGGAAAGCCATCCGCTCGGCCACGTGGAAGGGATGGTGGTAAGGGAGGTTGATGACGCCAGTGCCAAGGGTGATGCGCTTGGTGCGGGCGGCAGCCATGGCGATGAAGATGTCGGGCGCCGGTATAGTCTCCCATGCCGCCGAGTGGTGCTCGCCGATGAAACATTCGTCGAAGCCCAGCTTCTCGACGTACTCGATGAAATCCAGATCGCGTTCAAAGGCTAGGGTAGGATTCTCGCTGGGATGGTGGAGCGGCATCATAAAAAATCCAAATTTCACAGCGCACCGTCCCCTCAGCTTTCGTTAGTGTGGGAATTATATCAAGTTTATTTCATCCATCAACTATCGTAATTATTAAGCGCAAGGTAGCTAGGCAAGGCTTTTGCGCCTGGCTTCCACTCATGGTATCTTTGCGAAAGCTGCCGACTGAGAAAGTATCAAAAGTTTCGTCAGGGGGACTCCTTAAAAGATGTATTTCAACCAACGTCTCTGGGCCTTCACGGCTGGTATACGATGGCGGCTTGCCCTGGCAGTATTCTTCGGGATGCTGACCGCCGTCGCGGGCGTGAGCCGCCTGGCCCTGTCCGGTTATGCCATCGCCCTGGTGGTGGAAGGCAAGCCCACGGACCAGATTGTGCTGGCGGTGGCGGGCGTGTGGGTGGCCGTGGTGGCCCGCGCCTGCTTCCAGTACCTGAAGGAGATGACGGGGCATCGCGCCGCCGTGGAAGTCCAGATAAAGATGCGGCGGGAGCTCTATAGCCGCGCTCTGGCCCTGGGCCCCGGCGCCCTGGACCAGAAACGCGCCGGCGATGTCCTGGTATCGCTGGTTGAAGGCGTCGACCAGCTCGAATCCTATTTTGGCGAATATCTCCCCCAGATGGCCGTGGCCGCGCTGACGCCTCTGGGCCTGTTTATTTTCATGGGCCTGCTGGACATTCAGACCGCCGCCATATACCTCGGCTTCGCCCTCCTTACCCTCATCGGCCCCGCCGCCTTCCATAAGTGGAATGCCGACGGCAGCCTCAAGCGGCGTCAGGCCTACGGCGACCTCAGCGCCGACTTCCTCGACAGCGTCCAGGGCCTCGCCACCCTTAAAGCCTTCGGGCAGAGCAAAGCCCGGGGCAATATCCTCGCCGATAAGGCCCATCATGTATTTAGAAGCACCATGGGCGTCCTGGCGCGCAATTCCGGCACCACCGGCGTCACCTGGTTTGGCATCACAGCGGGCGCCGCGGCGGCCCTAGCCTGGGGCGCCGTCCGAGTCGAAAACGGCACGTTGGAACTTACAACACTCCTAATTGTCGTCATGCTGGGCGTTGAGGTGTTCCGGCCTCTGCGTGAGCTAACCAGCCTCTATCATCGCGGTATGCTGGGCATGTCCGCCGCCCAGGCTGTCTTTGACCTCGTCGACGCCAAGGCCCAGGTCGAGGACGCTCCGCCTACCGCTGGCGCGCCGCAAAAACTGGAGCCGATCATCGAGTTCCAGAACGTGACTTTCTCCTACCCGGCGGGCCGGGGCGCGGCGCTGCAAGACCTCTCCTTCAAACTCAATGCCGGCGAGACCATCGGCGTCGTCGGGCCCAGCGGGGCGGGCAAAAGCACGCTGGTGTGGCTGGCGATGCGCTTTTTCGACCCCCAGCAGGGCCGCATCCTCCTGGGCGGCCACGACCTGCGAACCCTGCCCCTGTCCACCATCCGCCAGCACGTCGCGGTGGTGACCCAAGACACCTATCTCTTCCATGGCACGGTGGCCGAGAACCTGCGGCCTGGCAGCCCTCAGGCTTCTCCGTCCCAACTGGAGGAAGCCGCCCGCGCCGCCAACGCCCACGATTTCATCATGGCCCTGCCTAACGGCTACGACACCCTCATCGGCGAGCGGGGCATACGCCTGTCCGGCGGCCAGCGGCAGCGCATCGCCATCGCCCGCGCGCTGCTAAAAGACGCGCCGATACTGCTGTTAGACGAGGCGCTGTCCAGCGTCGATACCGAGAATGAAAGCGTTATCCAGCAGGCCCTGGAACGGCTGATGAAGGGCCGCACCACCCTGGTCATCGCCCACCGGCTGTCCAGCGTCATCAACGCCGACCGCATACTGGTATTAGAGCAAGGGAGCCTGGTCCAGCAAGGGAGGCATAGGGAACTCATCGGCAAAGCCGGCGTTTACAGCGACCTCATGGCTATCCAGATGGGGGTGGAAGCCCAGGAGTACGAGCGAAAGCTCGCTGTTGGCGCAGTGGCGGCTAATGCTAATGGCGCGGCTCCGTCTAATGGACGCGCCGTAGAGAGTCTCGGGTTTCAGGCCCAGACCAGCATCATAAGCGCATCCTCGGCCCTGGGCACAGGCCAGATCTTTAGACGCCTCCTCCAGCTTGTCGGGCCGTGGCGTCTGATGCTTACCGTCACATTTATCCTCGGCGTGCTGCGCGTCTTCGTCCTCATCGGCATCGGCGTCGCCAGCGCGCTGCTGGTGCGGGAGGTGTCGCCAGGGCAGGGCGGTGAGATCGCCGGCTTCATCGTGGCCCTGGCGGTGATGGCCTTCCTCACACCCATCCTCAATTGGAGCGAAAGCTGGCTGTCCCACGACATCGCCTTCAGGCTGCTGGCCGAGATGCGCATCGACGTGTATAAAAAGCTGGACCCCCTGGCGCCGGCCTACCTGGTGCGCCACCGCTCCGGCGACATCGTCAGCATCGTCACCAGCGACGTCGAGACCATCGAATACTTCTTCGCCCACACCATCGCCCCCGCCTTTGTGGCCGTCGTCGTGCCCGCCACCATAATGATTGTTCTGGGCGTGTTCCAGTGGGAGCTGGCGATGATTCTATTACTGTTCCTCATATTGGTCGCTTTGACGCCCTTTATCGGCAACAAGGCACTCTCCCGTGTGGCCTCCGGCTCAAGAGAGCAGCTTGGCGAGATCAACGCTCACATGGTCGACAGCGTCCAGGGGATGCGCGAGATTGTGGCCTTCAGCGCTGAGAAACACAGATTGAACGAGGTTACCGCAAACCAGCGCAAATACGCCGCGCATCGAATCCGATTCTTCAAGCACATAACCTTCCAGCGGGTCGCCATCGAGACCCTTATAGGACTAGGCGGCGTTTCCGTCCTCACCGCCGGCGCCTACTTCGCCCGCCAGGGCGACCTTTCCCCCGCCATCCTGCCACTCCTCAGCCTCATCGCCCTGTCCTCCTTCATCCCCGTGTCTGAAATCGCCCAGGTCGGCAAGCAGTTGGCCGACACCGTCGCCAGCGCGCGTCGGGTCTTCGCCGTCCACGACGAGCCCGTGCCCGTCCAGGATGGCCCCGGCGTTACGCTGTCAAGAAACGGCCGCGCGGGCTCGGCCATCGAATTCCAGGATGTGCGCTTCTCCTACGGCCCAGGCCTGTCTGAGGCGTTGCGGGGCCTGAATTTCTCGGTGGCGCCGGGGCAGACGGTGGCGATTGTGGGCCGCAGCGGCGCCGGCAAGACCACCTCCGCCCACCTGCTGCTTCGATTCTGGGACCCCGTCAGCGGCCAGATACGGCTGGACGGCCAGGACCTGCGCGACTTCAAGCTGGACGACCTTCGCCAGTCCATCGCCCTGGTGGCCCAGGACACTTACCTATTCAATACCACCATTAAAGAGAACCTGAAGGTTGCGAAGCCGGACGCCACCGACGCGGAGATCATCGTCGCCGCCAAAGAGGCCCACGCCCATGAATTCATCGCCGCTATGCCCCAGGGCTACGATACGCCGGTGGGCGAACGCGGGATGCAGCTATCGGGCGGCCAGCGGCAGCGCATCGCCATCGCGCGGGCTGTACTCAAGGGCGCGCCAGTGTTGGTGCTGGACGAGGCCACCTCCCACCTCGACGCCGTCAACGAGCGGCTTGTCCGCGACGCCCTGTCCAAGCTCATGAAGGGCCGCACCACGCTGGTCATCGCCCACCGACTCTCCACCGTCCGCGACGCCGACAAAATCCTGGTGCTAGACCAGGGACAGGTGGTGGAAGAGGGCCGCCACGACGAGCTATTGAACCGAGGCGGCCTCTACGCCCGCCTGGTCTCCTCCCAGGTCACCGCCCAGCCCTCGCCCGCGGCGGACGGGTAGGCATGCACTACTCCTTAATGTTTGGCGACTGCTGAAGGCATTGCACACATTAAAGCAAAGAATTGTTCATGTCATTCTTGTATCTTAAAAAGGTCTAAACTGTTCTCCAAGCACAGCGATGCCGGCGGGGCAGGCCGTTTCATTCTCGGTCTCATTAGACCGTCGCTCAGCATGGTCGCCCCGCATGGCTCCTGGCAAGCCCGAACGGTTGAT
>VGZZ01000038.1 GCA_016872285.1 SAR202 cluster bacterium
CTTTCCCTTTGACGCTGAGCGTACTCGCCAATGCTCTCCCGGTTCACGGCTACCTCCCTGGGATTTCGGTAACCGTAGTTTTGAGACAATCACTTTATTTCGGTAACCATATTTTTAATGTCATGCGCTTCCTTGACCCTCTAAATCAGGCGCACCTATAATTGTGTCCCAAATTGAAGGAATCCGTCATCCTCGCAGCATCGGACCAATAAACGCATGACCTCGCCGAACTTGCTTCAGACGTTAGATGACCTACGCCAAAAAGGCCTGAGAGAACTGGAAGGCGCGACCAGCGTTGAGGGGTTGGAGGCGTGGCGGGTGGCGTACCTGGGGCGTCGAGGGGAGTTGACGGCGATCTTGCGGAACTTGAAGGACGTGCCGACGGAGGAACGCCGTGAGGTGGGGGCCAGGGCGAATTTGGTGAAGGGTGCGCTGGAGGAGGCGCTGTCGCAGGCGGAGGAGCGGCTGAAGGCGGGGCGAATGGCAGGGCTGGCGTCGGAGGAGCGGATAGACGTGACGCGGCCAGGGCGGCCAGTGGCGATGGGTAGATACCATCCGCTGACCCGGATGGTTCGGGAGATATGCGACGCGTTTACCGCCATGGGGTTCCAGGTAGTAGAGGGGCCGGAGATAGAGTGGGACAAGTACAACTTTGAGATGCTGAACATCCCTAAGGGTCATCCGGCGAGGGATATGTGGAATACGCTGTGGGTCGATTACAAGGACCAGGCAGGGGCGCAGAGCATGCTGCTTCGGACGCACACGTCGCCGATGCAGGCGCGGGTGATGGAGGGTTCGGGGGGCGCGCCGGTTCGAGTGGTGGTGCCGGGGAAGGTATATCGATATGAGGCGACGGACGCCACCCACGAATGGCACTTCCACCAGGTGGAGGGGCTGGCGGTGGACGAGGGGATAACCTTTGCGAACATGAAAGGGACGCTGTACGAGTTCGCGCGGCGGATTTTCGGGGCGGAGCGGAAGGTGAGGTTCCGCTGCGACTACTTCCCGTTTGTGGAGCCGGGCGTCGATATGTCGATAGACTGCTTCGCGTGCCAGGGCCGGGACCCCAAGTGCCGGATATGCCGGGGGTCGGGGTGGCTGGAGATTATGGGAGCGGGGATGGTGCACCCCCGGGTGCTGGAGATGGCGGGGTACGACCCTGGGAGGTACACGGGGTTCGCGTTTGGGATGGGGCCAGAGCGCATCGCGATGCTGAAGCACGGGATTGAGGATATACGGCTGTTTTACGGGAACGATTTGAGGTACTTGAGGCAGTTTTAGACTGTTATGTATTGCTATGATTTGCTACAATTTGTTATATGAATAAATTGCTAACTGTAAAAGAAGTGGCGGAGCGTTTGAGGGTGCATGAAGTGACTGTAAGGCGTTACATTTCTAAGGGGACTGTGCCTGCTGTGAAGGTTGGGGGGAGAGTGCGTGTGCGGGAGTCTGATATAAAGAGAGTGGTTTTGCCGATAAAGCGAGAAAATGGACAGAAGTCAGATAAGGAACGGATTAGGAAAGCCATTGAAATGATTTACGCAGTACGTTCGCGCTCCAAGCCTGGTAAACCATCGACAGAAGAGCTAATTAGAATGGTTAGAGGAGAGCGGCAACATACCAGGCTTAAGGAAAGTGAGAAAGGCTTAGATTCCATGGCAAAGAGAAGTATAAAGAAGGTTTCGAAGGCTGAATTGGCCCGTCGTAAGAAGCTGATGGAAGAAGCCAGAAAGCTGAGAGACCGCCAGCCTCCTCTTGGGATGTCTACAGCTGAGCTGGTGCATCTGGCTCGAACAGAGCGGGAATGGCTCTATGGCCGTTAGAGGGCCATGGGTTCTGGATGCTTCCGTGGCGCTTAAATGGTATTTGCGAGATGAGGATCACCTGGGCAAAGCTGACCTATTTTTTACCGCATTTTCGGCTGGGCTGGTGGAAATAATTGCTCCTACCATTATCAGGCACGAAGTTGCCAACGGACTGGTCGTAGCGAGCCGAAGGGGACGCCTTTCACCAAATAATGCGGGGTCAATGTACAGTAATTTTTCACGACTCGGTATCGGCAGCGCGGGGGAGGATGAGGATATTATCCTGAATGCTATGAGAATTTCATGGGACTTTTCTATAACCTTTTATGACACTCTGTATCTTGCTTTAGCGGATCAGAATTCGTGTAACTTTGTTACTGCCGACCATCGTCTATATAACCAGGCCAAGGATGTAGCTCAATGGATGGTCTGGATTGGAGATGTGACCTAAGTGAAAGTCCCTTTATCCTGGCTTCGGGAGATGGTGGAGATAAACGTGTCGGTGGAGGAGTTGGCGCACCGGCTGACGATGGCCGGGCTGGAGGTGGGGGGTATTGAGCGGATTGGGGGATGGGAGAACTGTTTTGTTGGGTATGTCGAGAGCGTGGAGAAGCATCCTAATGCTGACAGGCTGCGGCTTTGCACTGTGACTATTGGAAATGGGCGGCAGCAGGTGGTGTGCGGGGCACCTAATGTGGCATCGGGGCAGAAGATCGCTTTCGCGAAGGTGGGGGCGAGGGTTATCGATTCACATACGGGCCAGCCGATGGTGTTGAAGGCGGCGAAGATTAGGGGTGTGGTGTCGGAGGGGATGATATGTTCGGAGCGGGAGTTGGGATTGGGGGAGGACCACGATGGGATACTGGTGCTGCCTAAGGATGCGCCGGTGGGGGCGGAGCTAAACAGTTATTTGGGGGACTATACGCTGGACCTGGAGGTGACGCCCAATCGAGCGGACTGGCTATCGGCGCTGGGGGTGGCGTATGAGGTGGCGGCGCTGACGGGGCAGGTGGTGCGGCAGCCGGACTTGCAGTACCCTGAGGAGGGGCAGCCGATTCGGGGCCAGGCGTCGGTGCAGATACTGTCGCCGGACCTGTGCCCTCGATACGCGGCCAGCCTCATCAGGGGAGTGGCGGTGGGGCCGTCGCCGCGATGGCTGGAGGAGCGACTAAAGCGGGCGGGGGTGCGGCCTATCAACAACGTGGTGGACGTGACGAATTATGTAATGCTGGAGTATGGCCAGCCGCTGCACGCCTTTGATTTCGAGAAGATATTGCGGAGCAGGATTATCGTGCGGCGGGCGTACACGGGCGAGACCATGACTACCCTGGATGGGGAGAAGCGGCTGCTTAACTCGAACAACCTGGTGATCGCCGACGACCGGGAGGCGCGGGCGCTGGCGGGGGTCATTGGCGGGGTGGACAGCGAGATAACGGCGAATACCAAGGACGTGTTTCTGGAGTCGGCGAGCTTTGAGCCGAACAACAACCGGCAGACGGCGCAGGAGTTCAGGTTTCGGACAGAAGCGACGATTCGATTTGAGAAGGGGCTGCGGCCGGGACTGGTGGAGCCGGCGCTGCGTCGCGCTACCAAGTTAATTCAGCAGGTGGCGGGCGGGACGGTGGCGAGGGATATCATGGACGCGTATCCGGGGAGGGAGAAGCCGAAGGTAATTTCCGTGTCGCAGACGCAGATCAAGAAGCTGCTGGGGGTGGAGTACCCGCTGGACAAGGTGACGAGTGTACTGAAGTCGCTGGGATTTGCGTGCCGCCAAGAGGATGGAGGGGTATGGGTGTCGGCGCCGTACTGGAGGGCGGACGTGAATATTTGGGAGGATGTGGTAGAGGAGGTGGCGCGCATCACGGGATACGACAGCATACCGACTACCCCGCTGGCAACGCCAATACCGGCGTGGCAGCCGCAACCGAATCGCGAGTTCAGGGAGCGGGTGAGGGATATGCTGGTGCGGGCGGGCTTGCAGGAGACGATTAGCTATTCGGCGGTGAGCGCGGCATTGCTGAAAAAGGCGAAGGCGGAAGTGGGCCGTGAGGGACTCGTTACGCTAGCCAACCCGATGAGCGGGGACTTTGAGATTATGCGCCCGACTTTGCGGGTGAGCATTATGCGCACACTGGCTACGAATTTGAGCTATCAACGCGGGTCTGTGGCTATATTTGAGTTGGGTCGGGTGTATCTGCCTCGCGCCGAAGACCTGCCCGATGAGAGGGAAATGGCGGCGGGGGTAGTCTATGGGCCTCGAGGGCAGGAGGGGTGGCTAAGCCCGAGGGAGGACTTTGGGTTTTATGACGCTAAGGGAGTGGTGGAGTCAGTCCTGGCTCAGGTAGGCGCAGCGGCGGACTACCAGGTTTTAGAGGACCCGTTCTTGCATCCTGGGAAGTCGGCAAAAGTGGTGGTGGGAGGCGAGGCGGTGGGAGTGGTGGGGGAGGTGCATCCGCAGGTGCGGGAGGCGTTTGACATAGATGGGGCGGTGGCGTTTTTTGAGTTGGACATCGAGGCATTAAGGGAGGCGCTGTCCCAAGGGAGGCGTGGTCTCAAGGCGCTGGCGAGGTACCCTGCGTCGATACGCGATATCACGGTGCTGGCGGACAAGGGCGTGGCGTCGGCGAAGATGTTGAGGATAATCGAGGGGCAGCCGCTGGTGGAGTCGGCGGTGTTTTATGACGCATACGAGGGGAAGGGTGTGCCGGAGGGCAAAAGCTCACTGACCTTCCGGATATATTTCCAGTCGGCGGAGAAGACGCTGTCGTCGGAAGAGGTGGGGAAAGCGCTGGAGCGAGTGGTCAAGGCGCTGGAGAGAGAGGCTGGAGCCGCGCTGAGGGGAGGCTAGTATGGAGACTAGAACAGGCCACGGGCACGGGAGGGGGCATGGGCATCGCCACGAGGACATGCTCAGCGTGGAGGAGGCTTACGAGCGAATAATATCGGCTTTCAAGCCGCTGGAGGCCGAGGAGAGGCCGATACTGGATGCGCTAGGACAGGTGCTGACGGAGGATGTGTATTCGCCTATCGATATACCTCCGGCGGCGAACTCGGCCATGGATGGCTACGCAGTGCGGGCTAACGACGCGTCGGGGGCTTCCGTGGAACGGCCAGTGACATTGCGGGTCATTGGCCTGGTGGCGGCGGGACAGGTGCCGTCGAAGGCGGTGGAGAAGGGGACGGCGATTCGAATAATGACAGGGGCACCGGTGCCGCCGGGGGCGGACGCGGTGGTGCCCTTTGAGGAGACGGACGAGGTGGAGCGCCGGTCGAAGGGAGCTGGTTTGGACGAGATAGCGATTCGAGGGGACGGGTCGAAGGGGCGCAACGTGAGGCCAGCAGGAGAGGATGTGAGGAGAGGCGCACGGATCCTGGAGAGGGGCATGGCGCTGAGGCCGTCGGAGATAGGGGTGCTGGCTTCGCTGGGGATGGGGAAGGTCAAGGTTATCAGAAAGCCCTGCGTGGCGATCATTGCGACGGGGGATGAGCTGCAGACCCCCGGGGTGCCGCTGGGGCCAGGGAAGATATATGACGCCAATAGCTACAGCCTGGCGTCATCAGTAGCGAAGTATGGCGGGGTGGCGAAGGTGCTGGGCATTGCCAGGGATAACCTTTCGGATATGAATCGGAAGCTGGAGGAGGGGTTGGAGTCGGACCTGCTGCTGACGTCGGCGGGGGTGTCGAAGGGGGACTACGACATCGTGAAGGATGTGCTGGCGGAGCGAGGGAGGATAAATTTTTGGTCGGTGAGGATGAGGCCTGCGAAGCCGCTGGCGTGGGGGAGCCTGAGGGGGCCGGGAGGCCGGGAGGTGCCGCATCTCGGGCTGCCGGGGAACCCGGTGAGCGCGATGGTGGCGTTTGAAATGTTCGCCCGGCCAGCGATTTTAAAGATGCAGGGAAAAAAACGGTTGGCGAAACCGATGATTAGGGCTATACTTCAGGGCCAATCCACAATTACGATGGGCGGCGCGTATTTGCTCGAGTGCAGGTGACAAAAGTCGATAACGTTTACTATGCAGACCCCACGGGGCCGCAAGGCTCCAACATTCTGACTTCTATGGCGAAGGCCAACGGCCTGGCTGTGTGTCCTGAGGACCAGGATACGGCGGCCGCGGGCGAGGAAGTGTGGGTGAACATGCTGGACTGGAACGAAGAGGTGGAGATATAAATGGCCACAAAGCACAAGGAACCAGCGGTTGTAACCCCGGACCCCGGCGATGGCTACTATGCCGTTGACCTGGGAGGCATGGAGGCAGACGGGAGGTCTCTGGATGTAATTCTAACGTCCAGGAGGTGTCCGGACTGCGCGGAGAAGCTTAAGAAGGCCAAGAGTAAGCCCTCCGTGAAGGACCAGGTCAGGGATATAACAAAGTGCTGCGCAACCAAGGAAGGGTTCATCAGCCCTGGTATGCCGCTGAGGGAGATAGTTTTCAGGCTACTGCTGAAGGGCGGCAACCGCTCTATGTCATTAAAGGATGTTCATTACGCGGTTACAGAGCAGTACGCGATGCCAACCCATCCGATGAACGTGCAAGTGAATTCGTTGAAGCGAATTCTGGACAACGACACGTACTATGGGATTAAGAGAGCGGAGGCGCCGCAGCCGGCTAAGGCGCAGGCGTCCGAGGGGAAGAAGGAAAAGAGGGGGAAGAGGAGCTAGCCGGGTAGGATGAAGAAGCCGAGTGGCAGGTCACGAGGGGGCTGCCAGGCGGCTTCTATCTGTAGTACGCGGGAGCCTGCGGGGCCGCGTTTGAGGTGGGCGAGGAGGGTATCCAGGCTGCGCTGGGGGCCCTGGGCGTAGACTTCCACTGACCTACCATCGGGGAGATTTCGGACGGTGCCGCGTATGCCTAAAACGGCAGCTTTTTCGGTCAAGAACTGACGGAAGCCGACGCCCTGAACTTTGCCGCGGACGACGGCGTGGAGGAGGGATGGGGGAGGAGAGGGAGGGTTACTCTTCTTCGCGAGGCTTTCGCTTTCTGCGGACAACTTCGGGTTCTGGGTTGACGTAGGTTGCGGACTGAGGCGCGGGCTTCTTGGAGTCCTTCTTGGGTTTCTTGGCCTCTTTCTTATGGAAGTCGCCTTTTGCCATTGCTCCTCCGGGAATTATTCAGACGATGTTCTTATTTTAACGCGGGCGCGGTAAGACGCAAGAGTGGGAGGTGGGTATTTCCTGGTGGGGAAACAGTTGCGGTATGGGATACCTTCTTCCCCGACTGTATTGGGACTGAGTACAGCCTGCTGGAAGAAGGGGAAGAGAAAAAATCCACCACAACCCCCTCCTTCAACCCGCCTGAGGCGGGCTCAGGCCGAGGTCTAACTCCCCTTTCGTCCCTCGGGGGTACTGGGGACAGGCTCTTCCAGGCCGAAGGGGGAGAACTAGATGAGAGGCCCAAAAGGGGCCTCAAAGGTAGCAGAGCTAGAGCAGTGATCGCATAGCTTTGCTTGAACACTGGTAATGAAGTTTTTTATTACCCACGGGTCACGAGAGAAATGAAGCGGTTTATCCAACAGTGGGCTAACTCTGAGGGTTTTGAGTGCTCAGTCAAATCGGAAGGTTTTGATGGCGAGGATGGAGGAGGCGATGATCCAGCCGGAGAGCATGGCTAGCTGGGGCCAGGTGTCCCAGAGGGGTTTGCCATCGATGCCGACGGCGTGGAGGGCGTCGATGGCGGGGGTGAGGGGGAGGACCTGGACGAGGTCCGGAAGGAAGGCTGGGAGGGTGGAGGTGGGGAAGAAGGTGCCGGAGAAGAACATCATGGGCATGGCGATGACGTTGGCGAGGCCGGAGGCGGCGGCGGGGCTGGAGACGGAGCCGCCGATGGCGAAGCCGATGTTGAGGAATACCAGGTTGGCGAAGAAGACGATGACGTATATCCAGAGAAGGCTGCCATGGATTTGGCCGCCGAAGACAAAGACGCCCACGGCCAGAACCAGGGAGGTCTGAATAAGGGCGAGGCCCAGGTAGGTTATAACCTCGGCGGCGAAGTAGTTGCGGAGGGGGAGGGGGGTGACCAAGAGGCGCCGCAGGATGCGCTGCTGCCGGTAGCCGCTGATTTTGACGGCGATGACGATGATGGAGTTGAACATGATGGCCATGCCTATGAGGCCGAGAAGGAGCTGGTCGTAGTATTTGACGTCTTTGTCCTGGATGGACTGGGGGGATAGGAGCAGAGACCTGCCGGCGCCGGCGATTTCCAGGTTGGCCTGGTCTAGCACTTGTTGAATGGCGCTGAGGGTGAGCTGGTTTATTCCCGGATTGCCTGAACTGAAGTAGAGGGTTAACCGAGAGGGGGCGCCGTCGCGGCCAGCAGTGGCGATGTCTTCGGGAATAACCAGGGCATAGTCCAAATCTCTATCATGAATGGCCTGGCGGGCGGCGGCTTCCGTGGGGTACGCGTCTGTGACCTGGAGGAGCTGGATGCTGGATATGTTGGACCGAAGGCTTTGAGATTGTGGGGAGTTGGAGCGGTCGATGAGGGCGATGTCGGAAGGGTCAACGGAGTCGACATCGAAGAGGCCGAAGACGGTGACGAAGATGAGGGGAAAGACCAATGCCCAGAAAAGGGTCTGGCGGTCCCGCAGGGTCATCTTGATGTTGGCGATGAGGACTTTTTTCATCGTGGAGCGGTCCCGGTCAACTCCAGGATGACGTCTTCCAGAGTGGCGGGGATGACTTCCAGGCGGGTTATGACCGCGTTCTGCCGGCCCGCCAGCTGGGTGAGGGCAGGGAGGGCGGAGGCCGGGCTGGACATCCTGAGGTGAAGGGTAAGGCCGTCGCTATCGATGGACTCGAGGGACCACTGGTCCGGCGTAGCTGGAGTCAATTGAAGGGGCATGGAAGTAGTGAGAACGACGCGGTAGGGGGCCGGGATGCGCTGGACAAGATTGGGAACGGTGTCTAGGGCGATGATCTTGCCATGATCGATGATGGCTACGCGGCTGCAGAGGAACTGGGCTTCTTCCATGTAGTGGGTGGTGAGGACGATGGTCTTGCCCGCGTTGTGGAGGTTGCGGATGAGGTCCCAGAGGCTGCGTCGGGCGGCGGGGTCTAGGCCGGTGGTGGGCTCGTCGAGAATAATAAGGTCGGGGTCGTTGACGAGGCTGGCGACGATGGAAAACCGCTGCTTCTGACCGCCGGAGAGCTTTTTTATGGTGGTGCTGGCTTTGTCTATGAGGTCAACCCTGGCGAGGAGGTCGTGGGGAGGGATGCGGGCGCGGTAGAAGCTGCCGAAAAGGTGCAGGATTTCGGTGAGGGTGAGGTGGTCAAAGTAGGTGGAGGCCTGAAGCTGGACGCCAATGCGCTCCTTGATGAGCGGCGCATTGCTGGGGTCCTGATGAAGGCCGAGGATTTTAACGGAGCCGGAGGTGGGTGTTTGGAGGCCTTCGATGATCTCCAGGGTGGTGGTCTTGCCTGCGCCGTTGGGGCCGATGATGCCGAAGATTTCGCCTTTTTGGACGGAGAAGGAGATGCCGTCGACGGCGGTGAGATTGCCGAACTTTTTGACGAGGCCTTCGACCTGGATGATGGGGTCTATTTGCGAGGACATTTGTGAGTAACAGCCATCCTCGCGCTATTCGGGATACCATCATCCCCTTGTTCCCCTTCTTCCTGCTGGAAGAAGGGGAAAGAAAAATTTAGACCACAACCCCCTCCTTCGACATACTCAGGACAGCGTCTAACTCCCCCTTCGCCTTCCAGGCCGAAGGGGGAGAACCAGATGGGATTCCTCCATAACCCATTCATATCCGAACGAGTCTTCCCAGGCTGTTTCGTAATGTATAGGACATAATTCTCTGAGAGTGAAACAGTTTATTCTCCGATTTTGAGACCTGCAGCGGCACCCAGTAAGTATAAGTCCTCTAGGAACTCCTGTTTGGGGATGTACAATAACACATCATGGTCTTATTGCATTTGGGCCACGGGCATTTGCCGCAGGCCGACTCGTTTGGAGATTTCATCCGGGAGTGGAACTTTGCGCCGGAGGTAGTGATACCGCTGGGAGCGCTGTTGGGGCTGTACATGGTGGGTCGAGGGCGGTTGATGGACCGGGCCAAGTATTCTACAAAGGCTGGAGGGCGGACGGCGCTATTCTTGTTAGGGATGGGCGCGCTGGCGCTGGCCTTGATGTCGCCCATCGATACGTTTTCGCAAGATTTGTTCTTTGTGCACATGGTTCAGCACTTGCTTCTGACCATGGTGGCCGCACCGCTGCTGCTGCTTTCAGCGCCGGTGGCGGAGTACATGTGGGCGCTGCCCGATCCGGTGAGGCTGTCGGCAGGGCGATGGCTGAGCCGGAGGGGGGTTGTTCGCCAAGCGCTGAAGGGCGCGACGATGCCGGTGGCAGCGTGGCTGCTCTTTGGGGCGGTAATGTGGTCATGGCATGTGCCGGACGCCTACGACGCGGCGCTGAGGTCCGGGGTGGTCCATCTGGCGGAACACCTTACCATGTTCGGGGCTGGCGTACTGTTCTGGTGGCCGGTGATAGGGCCGCCGCCGCTGAGGACGCTGCTGCCGTACCCCTTGAGATTTCTATACCTGTTCATGGCCATGTTCCAGAGCATTATCCTGGGGTCGATACTCACTTTTGCCGGGGATTC
Organism: SAR202 cluster bacterium; assembly: GCA_016872285.1. NCBI lineage: Bacteria > Bacillati > Chloroflexota > Dehalococcoidia > SAR202 cluster bacterium. The sequence continues at coordinate 10,407 of VGZZ01000038.1, forward strand.
GATTTACAGCTACTATCGGGAGTCGCCGGGGCATTTTGGGCTGTCGCTGGCGGACGACCAGCAGCTGGCGGGGATATTGATGTGGCTACCAGGGTCTTTTATACACCTGACGGCGCTGCTGACGCTGCTCTATCTCTGGCTTGACCGGGAAGAGAGGGAGAAGGCGAGGGAGAAGCAGGCGCAGGTTACACGGAGCCAATACGCGGCGCAGCGGGCGGAAATGGGGGACGGGTAGAATCGCGCGGCATCTCGACGCACGTCCGCATTAGTCCGTAGGTAGCAGGATGTGACCGGCTAATTAGTCCTACATGAAGGTACGGCAAGCCGCACTACACGGGTACGATAGAAGGGTAGACGCGTCGGATGGGGGTGGGATATGACGACGGGGCTGGATGTTTTCGACACTACAGTTCAGAAGAGCAACAGGTGGCTGCTGGAGCTAATGAGTGAGCTGGACACCCAGGACAAACACTACGCGTACCTGGCGCTGCGGGCCACGCTTCACGCGCTTAGGGACCGGCTTACAGTGGAAGAGGCGTCGCAACTATCGGCGCAGCTGCCGATGCTGATTCGAGGACTCTACTATGACGCCTACGATCCGAGCGGCAAGCCGCTGAGGGAGCGTCATAAAGAAGATTTCCTGAGGCGGATAGACGACGCATTCTATCGATCCGACCCAGGAGTGAACTCGGAGGAGATAGCGCAGGCAGTGTTCAGGCTGCTGTCGCGGCGCATATCGGAGGGGGAGATAGAGGATGTCCGGATGATGATGCCGAAGGAGATAAGAGATTTATGGCCTGAGCCATCAAGGACGGGATAGGAGCTGAATTTTGCGGGGAGGGGGGAGCTATGGCGAGGGGGAGACGGACTCACGAACATGTGCAGACCGGGGTGGACCTGGTGGAGGCGTTTGTATCCATCAGGGATGATGTAGGCAAAGCGTTCACGCGGACGGAGCTGTTTGACCTGCACGAGCGGGCCGGAAGCCTGGTGGACTTGACGGGCGACAGCTCATGGCTGGAAAGGTCGGGTGATGAGGGGAATCTGCATAACCTAGCAAGAGATGAGTTCACCTTGACCGCCCGGAAGATCAACGAGAGGGCAAGGGATATAGGGGCGGATTCCGATTATAGCGAGGAGTGGAATAGGGCCAGGTGAGGAGGCGGAAGCGGCTGACGCGCTGGTCCAGGCTTGGGGGAGGCCGCCTGGCGGGGCGGCAAAGTTTGGGGCGCCGGGCCTGAAATAATCCGGGAAAGGGCCTAACTATCTTGACTGCCTGACGGCCTATTGGTATTTTGTTAGTGAAATTTTTTACAGGTTGAAGGAACACTTCCCCAAGTTCATGAAGGAGACGCATTTGTTAGGCAGGCTCTTTTTGCGCCGCGGACTAGCTTTAGGCCTGCTTTTAGCTTTTGCGCTTCTGCTTCTTGGCTGCTACCCAGACAACCCGCAGTCCACTTTCGACCCGAAGGGCCCGGTAGCCCGCAACCAGCTAACTCTATTCTGGGTTATCTTCTGGGCCAGCGTGGTAGTCTTCGCCATTGTCGCGGGAATACTCATATACTCGGTCATCAAATTCAGGTACAAGGGCGAGAACCGGCTTCCGGTCCAGGTGCATGGCAATCGTAACCTGGAAGTGCTGTGGACGGTAGTGCCGGCGCTGCTGCTGGTGGCGATTGCGGTGATGACGGTGCGCACTATATTTGAGCTGGACGAGGCGCCTTCCGATGACCAGCTCATTGTGGACGTGTACGGCCATCAGTGGTGGTGGGAGGCGGTGTACCCGCAATACGCCGTGTCTACGGCCAACGAGATACACGTGCCGGTGGGGCGCGATGTGACGGTGAATCTGATATCGGACGATGTTATCCATAGCTTCTGGGTGCCGAAACTGGCGGGCAAAGAGGACGTGATACCCAACGAGGCTAACGATATATGGTTTAGGGCGGACGAACCCGGCATATATTTGGGGCAGTGCGCCGAGTTTTGCGGCATAGCCCACGCGCTGATGAAGTTCAGAGTGGTGGCGTCGCCGATGGAGGAGTTTGAGGACTGGGTGGCGTCGCAGCAGGCGCCGGCGCGGCAGCCGGCTAACGACGAGGCGGCGAGGGGCCTGGCAGTGTTCAATTCCAAGGGATGCGTGGCCTGTCACACAACAACTGGCGGCTTCGACACGGCGGAGGTTAGGGACGCGAGGACGGAAGGGTTCCTGACAGGACAGCCGGTGACCCACGGGCCGAATCTGACGCACTTTGCGACTCGAGACGTATTCGCGGGGGCCATAGCAGACAGCACGGAAGGAAACCTAAGGGCATGGCTGGAGGACCCGGAGGAGTTCAAGCCAGGAAATCGAATGGCGGCGCTGGCGCCGGCGTTTAAGGACCCGTCTCTGAGGCTGTCGGAGGAAGAAATAACTGCCTTGATAGCGTATTTGCAGAGCCTGAAATAGCAGGAAAGCCAGGCGAAAAATAATCAGGTTAGAATACAAAAATGCGGCCTCGAATGAAAAAGATTAATCGTGAGGGCACGGGCCTGAGGGGAGGCGAAGAGCATGGCGACCGCTAGCATTGCCAAGAGAGGTATGTTCGCCAGGCCTATTGCTCCCACAGGGCTGTGGTCATGGATAACGACCATTGACCACAAGCGCATAGGCGCGCTGTACGGTGTGACCGCGTTTATCCTGTTCTTGATTGGCGGCGTTGAGGCTTTGTTGATGCGGCTGCAGCTGTCGCAGGCAGAGGCTGGTGTGGTGACGCCGGAAGCGTTCAACCAACTGTTCACCATGCATGGCACCACCATGATATTCCTGGTGATCATGCCTATGGGCGCGGCCTTTTTTAACTTTATGATCCCGCTGATGATTGGCGCGAGGGACGTAGCGTTCCCCAGACTGAACGCCTTCAGCTACTGGACGTTCCTGTTTGGCGCGATTTTGCTGAACGCGAGCTTCTTTACCGGCAGCGCGCCGGACGTAGGGTGGTTTGCCTACGCGCCTCTAAACGGCCCGGGATTTTCAGACACAGGGGTGGATTACTGGATTCTAGGGTTGCAGGTGCTGGGGGTGGCGTCGCTGGCGGCGGCGTTTAACTTCATCGTGACTATTATCAACCTGCGGGCACCTGGGATGAGCATGATGAAGCTGCCGGTATTTGTGTGGATGACGCTGGTGGTGTCGTTCCTTATCATACTGGCGTTCCCGGTGATAACGGTGGCGATTACGCTGCTGCTGTTCGACCGGCAGTTTGGGACTGAATTTTTCAATTCCGCGGCGGGGGCAAGCCCGCTGGTGTGGCAGCACCTGTTCTGGGCCTTCGGCCACCCTGAAGTCTACATATTGATCTTGCCGGCCATGGGTATAGTGTCCGAGGTGTTGCCGGTATTCTCCAAGAAGCCGCTTTTTGGATACACCACGGTGGTGCTGGCGGGCATCATCATCGGCTTTATGGGTTGGGGTGTTTGGGCGCACCACATGTTCGTGACGGGGCTAGGGCCGGTGGCGAACTCGGCCTTTGCGATTAGCACTATGTTTATAGCGGTGCCGACGGGCATCAAAATATTCAACTGGCTGGGCACGCTCTGGGGAGGATCGATAAGGTTCACGACGTCTATGCTGTTCTCCATTGGATTCATACTGCTGTTCACCATTGGCGGCATCAGCGGGGTTATGCACTCGGTGGTGCCCTCCGACGCGCAGCAAAGCGACACGTACTTTATTGTGGCGCATTTGCACTATGTATTGTTCGGCGGGGCGCTGATGGGCATTTTCTCCGGCATCTACTACTGGTGGCCGAAGATGACGGGAAGGATGCTGAATGAAACGCTGGGGAAACTGCACTTCTGGCTGTGGTTCCTTGGGATGAACATCACTTTCTTTCCCATGCATTTCCTGGGGCTGGACGGGATGCCGCGGCGCGTCTACACATATTCGGAGGGCATGGGGTGGGACTTCTGGAACGCCTTTGCGACGGTGGGCGTGTTTGTGCTGGGGCTGGGGCTGCTTGTGTTCCTGCAGAACGTGTGGCACAGCCGGAAGAACGGAGAAGCGGCAGGGAACGACCCCTGGGATGCCCGGACGCTGGAGTGGAGCATACCCTCGCCGCCCCCCCACTACAATTTCGCGCAGATACCGCACGTGTATGAACGGGACGACTTCTGGCACAAGAAGTACGCCGAGGGCGCCGACGGCAGGCCGGTGCGAACGGTGCAAGGGGCGGCGCCGTCGTCGGAGGAACACGGCCATGGGCATAACATCCACATGCCGACGCCGTCCTACTACCCGATTTTGCTTTCGGCGGGGCTGACGCTGATCGCGGGCGGGCTGGTATCGCACATATCGGTGAGCGTGATAGGGGGGATACTAGCCCTATTCGCGCTTTATAGCTGGGTCTTTGAGCCGCCGACAGCGCCCGAGACGCAGACGGCCGGACCCGCAGGCCATGCCCGGGATAAGCGCCGCGGAGGCGGGAAACGATAATGGCTATGACGCCGCACACAGTGATCCCGGACGAGCATTACACCTCAACGGGCTTGAGCCACAGGAAGCTCTTGATGTGGATCTTCCTGGGATCCGAGTGTCTTTTCTTCGGGTCGCTGATTGCCACCCACATGGTAAATCGAGGTAAGGCGGCGTTGCTGCACGGGGAGTCGCCGGCGTGCCTGCTGGACATACCCATCACGTCGACCAGCACTTTCGTATTATTGATGAGCAGCGTGATGATGGTGCTGGCGGTGTCGTCGGCGGAGCGCGGGAAGCTGGGGTCGATGCGGTTCTGGCTGTTTATGACGGCGCTGCTGGGGTCCGGGTTCTTGCTGTTCCAGGTGTATGAGTTCAACCTGTTCGTGGACGAAGGGCTGACCATTGGCACCAACCTATTCGGGTCCACGTTCTTTACGCTGACAGGCTTCCACGGGACTCACGTGACCATAGGCGTTATCTGGCTGCTGTCTATACTGGCTATCAGCTTTATCCGGCCGGATATGGTGAAGAACCCGTTGAATGTGGATATAGCCGGACTGTACTGGCACTTTGTGGACATTGTATGGATTGTCATCTTTACCGTGGTGTACCTGGTGGGGCGGCTAGGCGTGGAGTGCGCCGGGGCGTAAGCAACTCAGGAGCGATGATGGAACCTCATAGCCACCCAAGCGAAAAGCCCCATCCCTCTCCACTGAATTACATTGTCATTGGAGTCATCCTCACCGTAATCACGGCCATAGAGGTGTGGGCCTTCTACTGGGACGTGCCAATGCCGCTGCTGGTGACGTTCTTTATCGTCCTGTCGATTGTGAAGTTTGCCATAGTGGTGTTGTTCTACATGCACCTGCGGTACGACCATAAGCTTTTCGGGTCTATGTTTACGGGCGGACTGCTGCTGGGAGTGGGGGTGGCCTTGGGACTGATTGCGCTGTTTGGGAACTTTTTTGTTGGGGACAGGGAAACGGCCCATGCGCCAGAGCCAACCTTTACGCCGACGATTATCGCTCCTCGAGAGACGCCCACGGGCACGCAGACCCCCGGCGGCGGGACGCCACGGCCGGTCACGGGGGAGGGTGTATTCATCGCGAAGGGCTGCGGCGGCTGCCATACGATACAGGGATTGAGCGGGGCGGTAGGGCAGGTGGGGCCTAATCTGACGAACATAGGAACCGTAGCGGCGACTCGGAAGCCCGGGCTTTCGGCGGAGCAGTATATGCGGGAGTCCATTGAGCAGCCTGGAGCCTTTGTGGTGAGCGGGTTTGCGCCGGTGATGCCAGCGCTGCGAGGCACGATGAGCGAGGCGGAGTACCAGGCGCTGGTGAACTATCTGGTCTCGCTTAAGTAGCTTCAAGCCTAGCGGACCTTCGGAGTTCCTGTACGGAAAGTCGGTTTGAATTTGCTGTCCTTGCCATATTCGGGATACCATCCCCTTAATCCCCTTCCTGCTGGAAGGGAAAGAGAAAAAAGGATCACCTCATCACCCCCCTTCGACAAGCTCAGGGCAGGCTCTATCCCCCTCTTCTCCTTTGCAATAGGAGAAGAGGGGGCACCTGAGGGGAAACCCCAAGGACTCCACTCTGATAAAATCAGGAATGACGTAAGACTCTCACTCTTGTTGAGGCTTGGGATATGAGCGGTGCAGGGAATTCGATCACCACGACACCCTTCTTCCAGCGGCTAGTCCTTGTTACGCTCGCAGCTATCTTTGCGCTAATAGTGTTGGGTGGTGTGGTGCGCGTGACGGAGTCTGGATTGGGATGTCCCGACTGGCCCTTGTGTCATGGCAAGATCATACCGCACGCTGACTTTCACACGCTTATCGAGTATTCGCATCGTATAGCAGCGTCCGTGGTGGGGCTGCTGGTGCTGGCGGTGGCGGTGTTGGCGTGGGTGAAGTATCGAGGGCAGCCGTGGATTGTGTGGCCTGCCATAACGGGGTTGGTGTTAGTGCTGGCCCAGGGGGCACTGGGTGGCGTGACGGTGCTGACGGAATTACACGGCAAGACGGTGACGGCGCATCTGGGGCTGGCGGAGGCGTTGCTGGGGTTGACGATTTTTCTGTTCCTAGCTTCGATGGGTGGTGTGAAGCTGCCGGACAAGGGGCAGAAGGGGGTAACGGCGCTGGCGGTGTCGGCGGCGGTTGGAGTTTATGCGTTGCTGCTGACGGGGTCGTATGTTACGACGTCGGGAGCGTCAGGGGCGTGCCCGGACTGGCCGTTATGCCAGGATATGGTCTTTTTCAATAGCAAGTTTCCGATAATACATATGTTACACAGATGCGTGGCGCTGGCGGCAGGCGTGCTGGTGGCAGCGGCTGTGGTGGCGGTGTGGCGGAGCCGGCCGCTGAGGAGGGATGCGGCCTGGTTGGGGTTGGCGGCGCTGGCGGTGTTCCTGGCGCAGGTGGTGGTGGGAGCGGTGACGGTGCTGGGGGGCCTGACGGCGGAGTTGAGGGCGCTGCACTTGGCGATGGCGAGCCTAACCTGGGGGCTGGTTGCGGCGCTGGCGGTGCTGCCATACACTCGGGAGTTGGGTGGGGAAGCAAAGGAACCTTTTCGGAATGGGGCCACAGCGGAGCATAGCTCCACAGGAAGGCGTGTTCTTGAGTAACGAGTTGTCGTTTTTAATCGGGATACCATCCCCTTTATCCCCTTCCTGCTGGAAGGGGAAGAGAGAAAATTTCACCACAACCCCCTCCTTCGACATACTCAGGACAGCGTCTAACTCCCCCTTCGCCTTCCAGGCCGAAGGGGGAGAACCAGATGGGATATCTGGCACCATGCCTTGGCATTTTGACAAATCGAGTCAGGCAAAGGCAGCTTTTCCATATCTGGGGTCTAGAAGGAGGATCTCCACCTAGGGATCTCATGCAAAGTGTTCGTAAGCCTACGGCGTCAGTGATATCCAGTTATGTGGCTTTGACCAAGCCGCCGATTATTGTGCTGCTGCTTATTACCGCCCTGGGGGGGATGGTGCTGGCGGAGCAGGGGATGCCTTCAGCGGGGCTTGTGGGGCTGGTGATGTTGGGCGGGGCGCTGGCGGCGGGCGGGGCCAGCGCGCTGAACCACTACCTGGACAGGGATATAGACGAGAGGATGTCTAGGACGCGGAGGAGACCGATACCGGCGCGCCGCACATCGCCGCGGGAGGCGCTGGTCTTCGGCATCGTGCTGAACTGCCTAGCCTTCGCGGTGTTCGCGTCAGGGGTGAATCTGCTGAGCGCATCGTTGGCGCTGAGCGGGGCCGTGTTTTACGTACTGGTGTACACGGTGTATTTAAAGCGCACGACGCCGCAGAACATTGTGCTGGGAGGCGCGGCGGGAGCAGTGCCGCCGATGGTGGGGTGGGCGGCAGTGACGAACGAGGTAGGGCTGGCGTCGATATACCTGTTCGCCATTGTGTTTTTCTGGACGCCGCCGCATTTCTGGGCGCTGGCGCTGCTGATAAAGGAGGACTATGCGCGGGCCGGGGTGCCGATGCTGCCGGTGGTGCAGGGGACGGAGGAGACTCGGCGGGCGATTTTTCTGTACAGTCTGGTGCTGGTGGCGCTGACGCTGCTGTTTTTCACGGAGCGTACGGTAGGGTGGGTGTATTTGGGAGTGGCGTCGGCGCTGGGAGGGTGGTTCTTGTATCTGGCGTGGCTGTTATGGAGGGAGGGAGGAATTCGGAGGGCGAGGCATTTGTATTTGTATTCGCTGGCGTACCTGGCGTTATTGTTTGGGGGGATTATGGTGGATGCGGTGGTGTGAGGCCGCCCCTCGGGAGGGGACACTCCAGGGGCCGGTGTACCCCATGGCCGAGACGCAGTTTGTTGGCTCAGGACTTGGTTCTACTCGAATCGACCTCATCACCCTTTATCTCGCCACGGCGAGCTTACAGCCCTCTTCTCCCGATTACGGGAGAAGAGGGAAAGAAAAAAGATTCACCACAACCCCCTCTAACTCCCCCTTCGCCTTCCAGGCCGAAGGGGGAGAACCTGAGGCGACCCCCCAACCCACCCGAAAAAGAAGCGCGTGGTTCTTAATAAGTGAGCCCTCAATGTGCAGTATGGGTCTACTGGAGGTGGGAGATTGAATATAGATACACCTCATCATCGCCTAACGCCTTCTTTTTCCCTCAGGGGATACTTGGGACAGACGTTCACGAGTAAATGAGGAAAACCGAATGGAAAGGGGAGTCGCCCAACACCCTGGGTGTCGGCATTGTCGGATTATTCCACCCAGGTAGCACTAAGATGGAACTCTATGAAGGCGAGTTGGCGAGAATAATCTACTTGGGTCAAAGGCGAGGCCAATGGAAAAGAAAGGGCCACGAGCTTTCGCTTGTGGCCTGTGCTGGTGGCGGGTTGGGTTAGGAGGCTAGGGACTGTTTGGCCAGGGTGATGATGTCCTGGAAGGCCTGGGGGTCGCGGACGGCGGTTTCGGCCAGGGACTTGCGGTCGAGGCCGACGTTGGCTTTTCGGAGGCCGGCCATTAGCTGGCTGTAGGTGAGGTCCGCGCCGCGGGCGGCGGCGTTGATGCGGACGATCCACAGGCTGCGGAAGTCGCGCTTGCGCTGCCGGCGGCTTCGGTAGGCGTGGGCGCCGGCGTGGACGAGGGCTTCTTTGCCCTGTCGGATGCGGCGGCCCGGGGAGGCGACGAAGCCTCGGGTTCGCTCAAGGACTTTCTTGTGCCTGCGGTGTTTGTTGGTACCTCTTTTGACTCTGACCACTTTAGTATTCCTATTTGAGAGTTAGTTGCGTAGTCGGCGAGGGGAAACCCCCCGCTCCTCACCCTGACCCCCCTCTCTAACCCTCCCTCCTTCGACCAGGCTCAGGACAGGCCTCAAGGGGGGAGAGGATAGGACGGGAGGCTGCAGAATGGCCTAATTAGCTGGCGTTGCTGGGAGTCCTCACGGGAGGGTAAGGTTACAGGCTGTTGGGGATGAGATTCCTGATATTCTTTTCCATGGACTTGTCCACGGGGAACTTGCGGTCGAAGGTGCGGCGGACGTTTTTGGGCTTCTTGCGACGGAGGTGGCTGCTCATGCCTTTGCGTCGCAGGAGCTTGCCGGTGGAGGTGACATGGATTCGGGCGCGAGCGCCCTTATGGGTCTTCAGCTTAGGCATTCTTGACCTCGGCGGGTTTCTTCTCAGCCTCAGGCTTCTTTTCAGGCCTGATGTTAGCAGGGACAAGTATAACCGAGACGTTGTTGCGCTCGGATACGGGGGGTCTTTCCAGTTTGGCTACATCTTTCATTTCTTCAGTGACTTTCCTGAGGAGAATCATGCCGAGTTCCGGGTGGGTCATTTCCCGGCCACGGAAGAAGACGGCTACTTTGACCTTGGCGCCTTCTTCCAGGAGCTCTTTGACCTTTCTGGTCTTAGCATCCAGGTCATGAACGCCTATGTTGGGCCGGAAGCGGATCTCCCGCATCTCGGTAGATTTTTGAGCTTTACGAGACTCCTTAACCTTTTTGGCGTGAAGATATCGGAGTTTGCCGTAGTCCAGGACGCGGCACACAGGGGGGTCTGCCCCGGGCGAGACCTCAACCAGGTCGAGCTGCTGCTGACGCGCCAGATCCAGGGCTTTGCCGATGGTCATGATACCCAACTGCTCGCCGTTGGCGTCCACGACACGGACGCGGCTGGTGCGTATGCCCTCGTTAACGCGGTACTCTCGGACTATGGTGTTAACTCCTCCCAGAAGAAAGTGTATCTAAGAAATTTAACATGGGGGGATAGGATAGTCAATTAAGGGTAAGGACAACAGATGCCCGGCTGCTTATGGCCGGGCTGGCACAAATCATGGACAGTCAACGCGCGGCGCGAGGCAGGCAACTTGGAGAGCGGGATTTGATTGCCTCCGCGCCGGGTCCAAGGACGTGGGAGGTCCTGAGGGTGTTGGAGCTGGCCGCTACCTTTCGATGTCGAGGCGTCGCACCAATAAACGGAAATGATTCAGGCCGGAGGTTGGGCCGGGGCTGAGGCGATGTTTTGAGGCGGCGGCCAGCTCGCGAAGCGGCAGGTGGGACCTACTTCCTCTTGGAGGCTGGTTTGGAGCGGGAGCTAGCGGCGGATTTCTTGCTGGCGGTCTTCTTAGCGGGAGCGGCTTTCTTAGCAGAGGTCTTCTTGGCGGGCACTGTTTCACCTCATTTAAGGATTAATTTGAATGTTATGGATATATAGGGCATATGTCAACAGGTTGTGGAGGTGATGTTGTGAAATACTAGAGTTTGGGGGATTTGGAGCCGTCCTGGTTTGAGAAATTTGTGCCCTTGTCGTCAAAATCTGGCCTCGGTTTTATTCGGAAGGCCCTGCCCTCATCACCCTTAGTCCCTCTTCTCCCGACTACGGGAGAAGAGGGAAAGAAAAAGAAATACCACAACCCCCTCTAGCTCCCCCTTCGCCTTCCAGGCCGAAGGGGGAGAACCTAACCAGCCCCCCGAATCCCCGCCTGATTAGACGATTTCTAGCTGCTCGTAAACTAGCCCATCATAGAAGAAAGCTTGAGACTTCCTTTAATGTGCATCACGCGTCTGCTAGAAGGGGAAGAGAAAATGGGACCACCTCATCACCCTCCTTCGGCATACTCAGGACGGTCCGATTGCATCGGGCCGATCCTCCTACGGAGGACGGCCTCTTTATTGAATAAATATCAAGGATGGGGGGACTCCGCGATATATGCTCTAAGGCAGCGGAGATCTTCCAGGCCGAAGGGGGAGAACTGAATGGAATAGCCCCAAAGGTCGTCAAGACATCGAGCAGGCAAAAAGAGATTGGTTCTCTGCTCTATCTCAAGAAAGCCAGGAAGGCCAGTACAGTTTACTTGCGGGCGGAGGACTCTTCCTGGAGGCGCTGGAGGATTTGTGAGATGGGGAGGGCTTTGAGGTCCTGGCCGTCGCGGGTGCGGACGGCGGCAGCGCCCTGCTGGGCTTCGCGGTCACCGACGACGAGCATGTAGGGGACTTTTTGCAGCTGGGCCTCGCGGATTTTTAGGTTCATGCGCTCGTTACGGGAGTCGACATCGACGCGGAAGCCGTGGCCGGCTAGCTGGGACTGGACGGTGTGGGCGTACTCCAGGTGGCGGTCGGCGATGGGGATGACGACGGCCTGGACGGGGGCGAGCCAGAGGGGGAAGGCGCCGCCGTAGTGTTCTATTAATACACCTAAGAAACGCTCCAAAGATCCCAGCATGGCGCGGTGGAGGACGACGGGGCGCTGGCGGGTGCCGTCCTGGGCGATGAACTCGAGGCCAAAGCGGACGGGGAGGTTATAGTCGAGCTGGATGGTGCCGAGCTGCCACTCGCGGCCGATGGCGTCGGCGACAAAGAAGTCGATTTTCGGGCCGTAGAAGGCGCCTTCGCCGGGCATGACGTCGAAGGCGAGATTGCGGTGTTCCAGGGCTTCGGCGAGGATGCGCTCGGCCTGGTCCCAGAGGTCGTCGCTGCCGACGCGTTTTTCGGGTCTGAGGGAGAGGGCGATGCGGACGTCGTTGAAGCCCAGGAGCTTGTAGGTCTCGTCCAGCATCTTGATGAAGGAGTGGACCTCGGCTTCCGCCTGGTCCGGGGTGCAGAAGATGTGGGCGTCGTCCTGGGCGAAGGTGCGGACGCGGGTGAGACCGTGGGTAACGCCGGAGCGCTCGTAGCGGTGGAGGCGGCCAAAGTCGGCGAGGCGGATAGGGAGGTCTCGGTAGGAGTGGAGGCCGGCGCCGAAGATGAGGGCGTGGGCGGGACAGTTCATGGGCTTGACGCCGTACTCGCGCTCTTCGGTCTTCACGACATACATGTTCTCGATGTAGTGCTCGTAGTGGCCGGAGCGCTTCCAGAGGTCGGTGTCGAAGATCTGGGGGGTGATAACCTCATTGTAGCCGTACTCTTTGTAGAGGCCGCGGACGTAGTCAACGAGGGTGTTGTAGAGCTTTGCGCCCTTGGGGAGGAAGAAGGGGCTGGCAGGCGCGATGGGGTTGAAGAGGAACAAACCCAACTCGACGCCGAGCTTGCGGTGGTCGCGTTTTTCGGCTTCCTCGAGGCGGTGGAGATGTTCATCAAGGGCTTCCTTGCTTTCGAAGGCGGTGCCATAGATGCGCTGGAGCATAGGGCGGGTCTCAGAGCCTCGCCAGTAGGCGCCGGCGACGTTGAGGAGCTTGAAGGCGGGGATTTGGGCGGTGGAGTCGACGTGGGGGCCTTTGCAGAGGTCGGTAAAGCCGTCGTGGGTGTAGGTGCTGAGGGCTTCGTCCTCGGGGATTTCGTCGATTAGCTCCAGCTTGTAGGGCTGGCCGCGGTGGAGGGCTTTGATCTCATCGCGGGGGTGTTCTTTGTAGACGAAGGGCCAGTTCTTGTCGATGGCGGCCTTCATGATGGCGGTGATCTTGTCCAGGTCGTCCGGGGTGAAGGGGCGGGAGACGTCGATGTCGTAATAGAAGCCGTCGTCGGTGGGAGGGCCGAAGCCGAGCTTGGCGTCGGGAAAGAGCTGCATGA
>VGZZ01000039.1 GCA_016872285.1 SAR202 cluster bacterium
TGCGAGGACGGCGATGAGGGAGACGGCGGTGACGGTGGCCGCTTCCAGGGTGGAGTCGCGGAAGAGGAGCAGGGGGACGATGATGAAGCCGCCGCCCGCGCCGATGAGGGTGCCCCAAGTGCCTGCCCCGATGCCGATGGCGACAAGTTCCAGAAATTCAGTGACGCTCAAATAATCCTCCTGACTACTGTCGTTAAGTCCAACGATGCTGACTGCGTGAGAAGGGGAGAATATATACGGGGCGTGTCAGTATAAGTCTGGCGTAGTTACCATCACAACAGATTCCTCGACCCGATTAACATCGGGATTTCGCGATTGGTATAGCCAAGTTAAGGTGCTCAAACTGCGTCCCGATGAGTACATCAGGTCTCCGCTCGGAATGACAATACGTCTTCTTTTTTCATTTTCACCAGTTTCCAGTTAGCGCCAGGCGACACCATATAAATACAGTTGTCTCTACAATGGAACCGAATAAGGCTTAGACGGGGTCAGCGGAGGGCGGGGAGGACGTCTTTGACTAGGCGGCGGACGTCGTCCATGGTGGTGTGGTAGCGGAGGCCCCGCTGGTCCAGGTCGGTGAGGCGCTTTTTGTCCTTGGCCTCGTAGGGGGCGCGGAGGCTGAAGATGAAGGAGCGCACGCCCAGGTCGATGTAGGCCTGGAGCTTGCCGATGACCTCCTCGGGGTCGCCGGTGATAGTGGCGTCGCGGGCCTGCTGGAGGGTCTGGTTGTTGGACCTGGCGTGGACTTTGAGGGCGTTTTCGATGCGGCGGTCGTCGTCACTGACCAGGAAGTCGACGTTTAGTGACAGGGCGATCTCGTTAAAATCGCGGCCGATTCTCTTGCAGTGTTCTCGGAGAACTTCCAGCTTGTGGGCGTAGTCCTTTGTGGTGCCGTTGAGGTTCCAGTTCCACTCGTCGGCGTAGCGGGCGGCCACGGCCATGGTGCGCTTCTCGCCGCCGCCGCCGATGACGATGGTGGGATGGGGGTCCTGGACGGGCTTAGGCTCGAAGGGCGCGTCCTTTATCTGGTAGTACTTGCCGTCGAAGGTGGTGCGCTCCCGGGTCCAGAGGGACTTGATGATATGGACGCCCTCGGCGAACCGCTCGACCCGTTCCCTGGGCGGCGGCAGGGGTATGCCGTAGGCGGTGTGCTCAGGCTCGTGCCAGCCGGCGCCGACGGCCAGGATAGCGCGTCCGTCGCTGACGTGGTCCAGGGTGGTGGCGATTTTGGTCAGGGCCACGGGATGCCGGAAGGTCATACAGGTGACCAAAGTGCCGAGCCTGGGTTTTTTGATCACCTGGGAGAGGGCGGTGAGGAGGGTCCAGCCGTCGGGGGCGGGGCCGTCGATGATGCGGGTGCCGGTGGGGAGGAAGTGGTCGTAGACCCAGAGGTGTTGGAAGCCGAGGGCCTCGGACTCCAGCCAGGTGTCGCGGATTTGCGGCCAGGTAGCCTCTTGCTGGCCGGTCTGGAGTCCAAAGGTGACTTTAGGTTTGGGCATTGGGGTCTCCTTTAATATTAAGGGGATTATAGGGGCGGGGGCTTTGCGGGGGAAGCTGACCTCGGTCTTGGGTGGGGAACCCTCATCACCCTTAGTCCCTCTTCTCCCGTAGTCGGGAGAAGAGGGAAAGAAAATATGGAGCACCTCATCACCCCCTATCCCCCTCTTCTCCTTTTCAATAGGAGAAGGGGGGGGGGGGGGGCCCGGGGGGGGAGGGGCCCCCAGGCCCCGTATGCCTATGAGGCTTGTGGTTTTCACGAATAGAACCATCCATAGAAGGAAGAAGACAGCGGCCACGAGTTAATGTAGACGTAACTTGCCAGGGGTAGAAGGTGGACGTAATATGGTCGGGAGACAGGAAGACATGCCTAAATACGAGTCAAAGTTCAGCTTGGGGTCAGTGGAGAGCATACGGCCTGAGGCGGAGGGCAGCCCGGGCAAACGGACGTTTCGGTTGGCCGTTAAATCGGGCAGCGCATCAGCGTCGCTATGGCTGGAGAAGGAGCAGTTGCAGCAGGTGGCGTCGTACATACACCAGGTGGCGGAGTCGCTGTCGGAAGACTCGTTAGGGAGCGCGCGGGACGCGCCGGAGGGGCCGTGGTCCGGGGACGCGCGGACCTTCGACTTCAAAATCGGGCAGTTGTCCATGGGCCACGACGCCGCACCCAGTCCTTCTTGTTCCTGGTCCACAGCACGGACTCGCCGGTGCAGGGGCCCGCGGACCTGAGCTTCTGGATCAATATGAACCTGGCGCGAGAGTTTTCCAAAGAGGCTATCACCGTATGCAACGCAGGCCGGCCTCGATGCTTTCTATGCAGCCGTCCCATAGGTCCTGAGGGCCACATGTGCGTGAGGGCCAACGGCCATCAAAAATTCCAGCCCTAGCCGGCCGTTACCTTGTCTATGTCCAACGATGCGTCGGTGCTCCGCCTTCTGCGAGAGGGCGAGATTGTCTCCCATGCGCCTTCACCGGTAGGTTCCAACTACACCTTTCTGGTGAAGATCAGGGGGGCTTCCGGCCAGGAGGTTAAGGCGATTTACAAGCCCAGGGACGGCGAGGTGCCGTTGTGGGACTTTGAAAGCGGGACCCTTTATAAGCGCGAGTACGCCGCCTACCTGTTCAGTCAGGTCCTGGGCTGGAGGTTTATCCCCGAGACGGTCGTTCGCGACGGGCCTTATGGCATAGGGTCGGTGCAGCGGTTTGTGCATCACGGGCCCAACAGCTTCTACCACCACATCCACGAGAACCACCGGGAGGAGCTGAGAGCTATTCACTGCTTCGATATCATCGCCAACAACGCGGACCGGAAGGCGGTGCATCTTTTCCGCGACGCCGAGGGCAAGGTGTGGGGCATAGACCACGGATTGACGTTTAACCACGTGCCGAAGCTGAGGACGGTGGTGTGGGACTTCTGGGGCGAGCCGCTGACGCCGCCGATACAGGAGGCCATGGAGGCTTTTTTGAAGTCGATGAAGTCGCCGACAGGGCAGGTGAAGGAGATGCTGGGCCTGCTGCATCCGGTGGAAGTGGAGGCGCTGGGGAAGCGGATGGAGTGGATAGCGGAGATGGGGGCCTTTCCTGAGGTGAGGAGGTATTAGCGATTCCTCGCCTGGACAGTGGTCTAAAGGAGGAGGTCGGCAAGATAATGAAGCTGACGCCGGCGGAGCGCTTTATAAAAGCATCTATGGAGCATGGCGAGGAGAGTGACTCCAACCCTAAGCGTGCTAACAAGGCCTATGACGAGAAAATCAAAGCACTGTGCGAATTGCGAAAATCGGATGACCTCGGCAAGGCTGCCCTCCTAACATTGTTGGACCACTCATCTCCATTTGTTCGCTGCTCAGCTGCTGTTTATTTGCTCGAGTTGGAGCCAGTGAAGGCGGCGAAGGTACTAAAGGCAATTGATAAGGATTCAAAGGTAGATTGGGTGGCCAGGGTTGATGCTCATATGGTTCTCAGGGAATGGAAGGTAGGCAGGCTTAAGTTACCCTTTGGTCGAAATGGAGAGTATCTACCGATTAAGCCGCCACCTAAAGGTATATGGCGCACAAAACGTAAGTGCGGGACTTCGTTGTTAGAGCAGTTTACCAAGGCCTCTTTAAGGTATGGCGAAGGAATGGAATCCCATAATTCCAAGAAAATCGAGTGGGCCAAGGACAATATGGACGAGGCCTCGCGCGAATTATGGAAGTCCTATGATCATGGCAAGGCAGCCCTCATCCCGCTGTTGGATCATCCATCACCACACGTCAGGCGTTCAGCCGCTATATATTTGCTAGCGTTGGAGCCTGTAAAAGCGGCCAAGGCTTTAGAGACCATCGCCAACGAACGCTTAGGTTTTGTCAGTCTTCTTTCTGAGACAACTCTAATTGATTGGAGGGCTGGCAGACTCACGATGCCCTTTGGGACGAATGGAGAATACATACCGATAATAGAGCCACCTAAGGAATCATATTCAAATCAATAATTGAGGGGATAGCGGAACTAGGAGCTATGCCCGTCGGTGGTGAAGAGGGTGGTGTAGTAGCCTTTCATCGATTCGCCGAGGCGGCGGAGCTTTTGTTCGACCAGGTGGTTGACGGTGCCTTTAGGGTAGGAGCCGTCAGGCTGGCGCTGGCCGGCGGGTATGCCGGTGAGGATTTCAATGCCCTCGTCGATGGTCTTGACTGAGTAGATGTGGAATTTGCCTTGCCGGACGGCCTCAACCACGTCCTGCCTCAGCATGAGGTTTTTCACGTTCTGGTGGGGAATGACGACGCCCTGGGCGCCAGTGAGGCCTTTGAGGCGGCAGAGGTCAAAGAAGCCTTCGATTTTTTGGTTGACGCCGCCAATGGGCTGGATCTCGCCCTTCTGGTTTACCGAGCCCGTGACGGTGATGTGCTGCTTGAGGGGCAGTTCCGAGAGGCTGGAAAGGATGGCGTAAAGCTCGGCGGAGGAGGCGCTGTCGCCCTCAACGCCGTCGTAGGACTGCTCGAAGCTGAGGGTGGCGGAAAGGGATAGAGGCTTGTCCTGGGCGTACTTCCAGCCTAGGTAGCCGCTGAGGATAAGGACGCCTTTGTTGTGGATGGGGCCGCTAAGCTGGGCCTCGCGCTCTATATTCATCACGCCGCGGCCGCCGGTGAAGGTGCGGGCGGTGATCCTGGCGGGGCGGCCAAAGCTGATATCGCCGAGGTCGTAGAAGACCAGGCCGTTGACCTGGCCGACGACCTCGCCCTCGGTATCCACCATGATAACGCCCTGGGCCAGGAGGTTGCGCAGGCGCTCCTCGATGAGGTTGTGGCGGTAGAAACGCTCGTCCAGGGCCTTTTTGACGTGGACGCCGCTGACCATGGCGGCGTTGGCCTGTCGGGCCCAGTAGTCGGACTCGATGAGGAGGTCTTTCATGACACCGAATCGTGAGGACAGCTTGTACTGGTCGCTGACGATGCGGGCGGCGTGCTCGATGACCTGGGCGGCGGCGGACTGGTCGAAGGGCAAGAGCTTTTCCGTCTTGCATGTGGCGCAGATGAAGTTGCAAAAGCCCTGGATGTTTTCGTCGTTGCGGTCGATCTGAAAATCGAACTCGGCTTTGACCTTGAAAAGCTCCCACAGGTCTTCCTGGTCGTACGTGTAAAGCTGCCGGTATGTGTACTCCTCGCTGGTGACTATGACCTTGATGTTCAGCGGGATGGGCTGGGGCCGGAGCCCCTGGGGCGCCAGCATGCCAAACTGCTCGTAGGGGTCTTCCAGCCGAGCTTCGCGATTGCGAATTATCCGTTTCAGCCCTTCCCAGACGCCCGGGTTCAATAGAAGCTCTCGCGCGTTCAGGATTAGATAGCCGCCGTTGGCGCGATGGACGCCGCCGGCCTTGAGCATGGTGTGGTCGCTGAGATAGGTGCCCATGACGGCGCGGCGCTCGATGCGGCCAAAGAGGTTGCCCCAGGTAGGATTGGACTCAATAATAATGGGGGTATTTTTTATCTCGCTGTTGTCGACAAACAGGTTGACTTCATAAGGGAGGAAGGGGTTTCTGGGCATTCCCGGAATGGGGATGAGGCTGGGGACTACGGGGGCGGTGAGAGTGGGAGGGCGATCTTGTGGTTCCTGGGGTTCCTGGGGCTGGAACTGGGCCAGGTTGTTGAAGGTGTATTCCTTCAAGGCGTTCACAAAGGCCTGGACTTCAGGCAGCTTCGAGAAGCCGCCGCTCAGCTCTTTGAAGATGAACATTAGGCCGGCCTCCGCGGCCTTGCGCTCCATTTCTCGCAGTTTGTTGACCGTCTCGGACTCTATGCCGCGGAGGGTTTCCAGGGTGGACTGAACTTTGGAGGATAGGCTTTCCCGCTTCTGCTCGATTTCGTTGCGGGTTGGCTCAGGCAGGGCCATGAAATCTTCAGGAGAGAGGGGCCGGTTGTCTTTGAGGGGGAAGATGTTGACGCCCATGGGCGAGAACTGGATGCCGAAGCCTATTTGCCGCGCCTCCAGCTGAATCTCCTCCAGGGTGCGCTGGTGGCGGCCCCTGCCTTCCTCCTCAATGGCCTTTCGATGGGCTTTGTACTCATCATCGTTGAATATCTTGTGAAGCTCGCTGCGAATGTTCTTGAGGAGGTTTTCTACCTGGCTGCGGAATTTCTTTCCCATGCCCTGGGGCAGTCTCAGCACCTTGGGCTGATCGGGGTCTGTGAAGTTATAGACATAACACCAGTCGAAGACCTGGAACTTGATATTTTTGGAGAGGTGTTCTTCGACGAGGTCGTCGATGTGGGTCTTGATGGCGGAGGCCTTGCCGGTGCCGTTGAGGCCGGTGACGAGGAGGTTGTAGCCAGGCTTTTCGACCTCCAGGGCGAAATGGATGGCGTCGATGGCGCGTTTCTGGCCGATGAAGCCGTCCAGGGGCTGGAGATCGTCGGTGCAAGTGAAGGGGAAGGCGGCGGGGTCGATGGACCAGCGGACTTGCTCTACTGGAAGTTTGAACCGCTCCAGGGCGCTTGCCTTAGTTTTGGCGACGCTGTTGGACCTGCGCCCGGGCTTGGTGGTCTTAGGAGGCATGAGAGGATTATAGCATCATGAACATGGTTGAGAAGCGTGGGAGTATAATGAAAGAGCGACGCTGATGAGTGGGGTTAGCTTACCTTGACACTCAAGGAAAGCGAAACCTACAATTAGCGTACGATGAAGGAGGCAGATATCACATGCATGAGATGACCATCGACAGCATCCGGGTCAGCCTCATGAACTACCAGCGGGTGGTCATCTTGAAGCAGAAGGAAGCCGACCGGTATCTGCCTATCTGGATCGGCCCCGCCGAAGCGGATGCCATCGCGGTGAAGCTGCAGGACATCTCGGTCCCGCGTCCTCTGACTCACGATCTGCTCCAAGCCATCATCGACAACCTGGGCGCCACCGTCACTCACATCCTGGTCAGCGATTTGAAGAACGACACCTTCTTCGCCAAGATTGGGCTGAAGGTGGACGGGAAGGCGGTGGAGATAGACTCGCGGCCCAGCGACGCCATTGCCCTGGCGGTGCGGGCGAGGGTGCCGATATTTGCTGAGGACACGGTGCTGGACCAGGCGGGGATTCAGTTGGACGCTGAGACGGGCAAACCCATTGTGCCGGATGAGGCGGCGGGGGACAAGCCAACGAAGGTCAAGGAGGAGGAGATACAGAAGCTCTCAGCCTTCACGGACTTCATCAACAGCCTGGACCTGGAGGACTTCGGCAAGCCTCAGAAGGGCTAGACATAATCTTAACGCTGGCGGCAGAGTCCCCGACCGTGTAACATGACGGTCGGGGACTCTTATTTTGGGCGTGACGATTTCCGTATTGACTTGGGGGGTCGATAGTGATAATCTTCACACAGTCTCTCAGGTAGCCATGTCTGGGTGGGCCGTTGCCCTCAGACTGGCTGGGCTGGGATGGTACGTAGCCTTCTGCATAGTCCTTGGAGTCGGCGGTGGAGTCTGGCTGGACAAGAAGGCGGGCACCACTCCGCTTTTTATCCTGCTAGGAACGGTGCTGGGTGTGGTGGTGGCCTTCTACGGCATATATAAACTGGTGGCGTCATTGATGGCAGATTCGGACCGCAGCGGTAACAATGCGGGCAAGGGTGCGGGCTAATGGCTGAGCCCAACAAGAAGTCCACCTCCAAAAAGTGGATAGTCAGGACAATATTAATAGGTCTTGCCGTCATGGCGTTGTACGGAGTCATTGTTGGGGCCATCGGCGCGACGCTGAGGGACTCGGACCCGATTTTGGAGACGCCGGAAGTGCACCTGCCGGCGGGGGCCGTGTTCCCGGAGGAGAAGCGGGAGGAGTCGGCGCGGGGCGAGAACCTGGGGATCATGGGCTTCGCCATCACCAACACCATGCTCTCATCGTTCATTACCACTATTATCCTGGCTTCGATACTGATTATCGGCGCGTCGAAGAAGAGTTTGGTGCCGGGCCGCTTTCAGGCGCTGGTGGAGACGATTATCGAGGCACTGCTGAACTTTGTCGAAGGCGTGGCGGGTAAGCGGTTTGGGCGGGCGTTTTTTCCAGTCATCGCCACGGTATTTCTATTCGTGATGTTGAACGCGTGGATGGGCCTGCTTCCCTTCTACCCCGCGCTGGGTTTTCATCCCGAGCATCACGATGTGGAAGAATCGGGTGTGGTGGAGAGCTATGACGGCGCAAGGCTGGTGCTGGAGGGCGGCCACACATTCCTAATCGACAAAGAACACACTGTATTTGAGGACCATGCAGAGCCGCACGTAGGCGAGGAGATTGAGGTGGCGGGCGAGAAAACGGACCAGAAGGATGTGTACGAGGCGTCCATTGTTTCGCACCACCTGCCTGGGAAGATAGACCTGCTGCGGCCGGCGGGCACGGATTTGAACATGCCGCTGGCCCTGGCTATTGTCTCCTTTCTGTTCGTGGAGTTCTGGGGGCTGAGGTCTCTGGGCTTCGGATATCTGGGGAAGTTCTTCAGGTTCGGTTGGATTCTCAAAGGCCCCAAGCACTACCTCAGCGGCGGCATCGACGCCTTTGTGGGCATACTGGAGGGCATCAGCGAGGTGGTGCGGCTGCTGAGCTTCACCTTCAGGCTGTTCGGCAACATGCTGGCGGGGGAGATATTGATACTGGTGGCCACTTTCTTGTTCCCCTTTGTTGTACCGAGCCTTTTCTTCTACGAGCTGGAGCTTCTGGTGGGCGTGATACAGGCCATGATATTTGCTGGACTGACGGTGACCTTCGCGACGCTGGCCGTGGCCCATCATGGAGACGAGCATTAGAGGTACAGAAATCAGTCTAGGGAGGTGAATCTTGGAGGTCCTGGTTTTCATATTCACGGTAGTGTTGGTGGCCCTGGTAGGCGCTCTGGTAGGCGGCGTTTACGCCATCTATGCCAGCAAGCAGAATCAATAGATATCCAAATCCCCGAGAAAATAATAGGAGAGAGGTAAGGAAACATGTTGGAAGAAAATGCTGCAAAGCTACTGGCGGCGGGCCTGGCCATAGGCCTGGGCCTTCTGGGGCCGGGCATAGGCATAGGCATTCTCGGCTCCGCGGCCATGAACGCCATTGGGCGGAACCCTGAGGCCCGCGGCGCTATTCTGCAGAACATGATTCTGGCCATCGCCTTCGCCGAAGCCCTGGGCATCTACGCCCTCATTGTGGCGGTCATGTTAGCCCTGGTGGTATAGGCAACACGTAGGAAAATGGGAGGCTTTTTGTGGCAGAGCTAGGTTTAAATCTACCCAGCCTACTAATCTTCACCCTCAACTTTGGGCTGCTGCTGATAATCCTTTACCTCTTTGCGTATAAGCCGGTCCTGAAGCTGCTGGACCAGCGGGCCGAGCGCATACGCGAGAGCCTGGAGGCGGCGGACAAGGCCCGACAAGAAGCCGCCGCGTCCCAGGCCAAAACCCAGGAGCAGCTGGCCGAGGCCCGTCGAGAGGGGCAGCGGCTGCTGGACCAGGCCCGAACACAGGCGGAGAAGTACCGCGAGGACGAGATGGTGAAGGCTCGCAAGGAGTCGGAGGCGTTTGTCGAGCGGGCGCGCCAGGACATCCAGCGGGAGCGGGACGACGCCATTGAAGAGGTGAAGGCCAACTTCGCGCGGCTGACTATTCAGGCGGCGGAGCGGGTCATAGGCAAGTCGCTAGACGATAGGGCCCATCGGGACCTAATTGTGAAGGTCCTGGAAGAGGGCCAGCAGATGAGGAAGGGCTAGGCTTTAATGGCGGAAAAAGGCGGGGCCAAACGCTACGCCCAGGCGGTCTTCGAGCTAGCTCTGGAAGGGGACAACGCCAACGCGTCTTTGGACGGCTGGGTTAGAGACTTACGGGCCGTCGGCCAGGCCGTCAGCGACCCGAGCTTTAAGACCTTTCTGGAACACGCCAAGATTCCTCTGTCTAGAAAGACCAAGGCCCTGCGAGAAGTCCTGCCTAACATCAACCCCAAGGCGAGGAACCTGGTGGCCGTGGTGGTGTCGAAGGGGCTGGTGGAGCGGCTGCCGCGCATCGAGCAGGAGTTTGTCCAACTTGTGGACAAGCATCGCGGCATCGAGCGGGTGAGCGTGACCTCCGCCGTGCCTTTAAATGATCAAGAAAAGCAGCGCATTGGAAAATTTGTTGAGGAGCTTACCGGCAAAAGGGTTGTGCTGGACACTCGGGTGGACGCCTCCATCCTCGGCGGCCTGCTTATTAAGGTGGGCGACAGGGTGATGGACGGCAGCGTCAAGTCCAAGCTGGAGGGCCTGCGAAGCGAGTTGGAGCGGGCGCCGGTAGGTTCGCGAGCATAGGTTTGCAGCCAGGAGGCTAATTCATGACGACGCGCGGTTCAGACATAGTAACGGTCATAAAGCGGCAAATCGAAGAGTTTGCCGGCGAGCTCCGGATGGTGGACGTGGGGACAGTGGTGGAGGTGGGCGACGGCATCGCCCGCATCCAGGGCCTCCAGGGCGCGCGGTACAGCGAGCTTTTGCAGTTCCCCAAGGATATCTTAGGCCTGGCGCTAAACCTGGAAGAGGACACGGTGGGCGCCGCCATCATGGGCGACCCCAACGCTATTAAAGAGGGTGATCAAGTACGCTCGACGGGGCGCATCATCGAAATACCCGTTGGCGACGCCATGGTGGGCCGCGTGGTGGACGCCCTGGGCAGGCCGCTGGACGGCAAAGGCCCCATCCGCTCCACCAAGAACCGGCCTGTCGAGCGCATCGCGCCCAACGTGGTGGTGCGGCAGTCGGTGAACGTGCCGGTGCAGACGGGCATTAAGGCCATCGACTCAATGATACCCATAGGCCGCGGCCAGCGCGAGCTAATCATCGGCGACCGGTCCACCGGCAAGTCTGCCATCGCCCTGGACGCGATTATCAATCAGAAGGGCCAGGACCTGCTCTGCATATATGTCGCCATCGGCCAGAAGCAGGGCAAGGTGGCCAACGTAGTGGCCCAGCTGGAGAAGCACGGGGCCATGGCGCACACAGTAGTAGTGGCGGCCAACGCGTCGGACCCGGCGCCGCTGCAGTACATCGCGCCCTACACCGGCTGCACCATCGGCGAAGAGTTTATGGAGGCGGGGAAGGACGCGCTGATTATCTACGACGACCTGAGCAAGCACGCCTGGGCCTACCGACAGATGTCGCTGCTGCTGAAGCGACCGGCGGGCCGCGAGGCCTACCCCGGCGACGTGTTTTATCTCCACAGCCGCCTGCTGGAGCGGGCCGCGCGACTGGACAAGGAGCACGGCGGCGGCTCCCTCACCGCCCTCCCCATCATCGAAACGCAGGCGGGGGACGTCTCCGCTTACATTCCTACCAACGTCATATCGATTACCGATGGCCAGATATACCTGGAGCCGGAGGCGTTCAACGCGGGCATACGCCCCGCCGTGAACGCCGGCATATCGGTGTCGCGAGTGGGCGGCGCGGCGCAGACTCGCGCCATGCGCAAGGTGGCGGGACGCTTGCGTTTGGACCTGGCGCAGTACCGCGAGCTGGCGACGTTCGCCCAGTTCGGCACGTCGGACCTGGACAGGGCCACGCGGGCGCAATTGGAGCGGGGGCAGCGCAGCATCGAAATCCTGAAGCAGCCCCAGTACCAGCCCATGTCGCTGGGCAAGCAGATTACCATCTTCTACGCCCTGGCCAACGGCTACCTGGACGACGTTCCCATCCCCCAGTGCCGCGCCTTTGAGGATGCGATGCATCGTTACATGGAGACCAGCTATCCGCAAATCGAGCGCGACATCATGGCGAAGAAGGACATCACGCCGGAGATAGAGGAAGCGATGAAGAAGGCCCTGGGCGAGTTCAAGGCTACGTTCAAGGCCTCGACCTAAGGCGATAACTAAACATGCCTAGCCTGAGACAGCTAAGACGGCGCATTCGCAGCGTTGAGAACACCGCCAAGGTGACCAACGCTATGCAGCTCATCGCGGGGTCCAAGATGCGCCGCGCCCAGCAGTTGGTGCTGGCGGGCAGGCCCTATGCCGAGAAGCTGGCCCAGGTCATAGCCGATTTGGAGGCGCAGCCTCGCGAGGAGAGCGGCGGGCACCCGCTGTTGGACCGCCGGCAGGTGAATCGAATCCAGGTCTTGCACCTGACGCCGGACAGGGGACTGTGCGGCGGCCTTCACGGCAACATGAACCGGCGGGTGGCCCAGTTCATTCTCGAGAAGCGGCCTACGCCTGTCAGCATCATCGCCGTGGGGCGCAAGGGTCGAGACTTTATGGCGCGGTCGAGGCAGGACTTGCAGGCTGCCTTCGTCAATATTGGGGACAGGCCGGCGATTAAGGACATCCTGCCCATATCCCAGCTCATCTTGAAGAATTACATGGAGGGCCAGGCGGACGAGGTCTATCTGGCATATCCCAAATTCATCTCGCTGGTGTCGCAGCAGCCTGAGATAGTGAAGCTTCTGCCGGTGGACCCGGCGGAACTGCCCGCCGAGTCCAAGGTAGGCTATATATACGAACCCAACCCCGCGGCCGTGCTGAACGCGCTGCTGCCTCGATTCGTGGAGATGGAGATATACCACGCCATGCTGGAGCTGAGCGCCAGCGAGCAATCGGCCCGAATGGTTGCCATGCGCAACGCCACAGACAACGCCAACGAGCTGGTGGACGAGCTAACCCTGGACCTGAACAAGGTGAGGCAGAACGCTATCACCAGCGAGATCCTCGACATCATCGGCGGCGCTATGGCCTTGAGGTCTTAGAAATCGACTCGTCCCGATCCGCCGCAGGCGGACGGGACACTGGAGGACGGAAATGGCTAAGGGTAAGGTGGTGCAGGTCATCGGCACGGTGGTGGACGTGGAGTTCCCGCCGGACCAGCTGCCAGGCCTGTTTAACGGGCTGACGCTGGACAACAACGGCGAGAAGCTGGTGCTGGAAGTGGAGCAGCACATCGGCAACAACTGGGTGCGCTGTCTAGCGCTGGGGCCTACCGAGGGCCTGGCCCGGGGCACCGAGGCCGATGATACCGGCTCGCCGGTGCCTGTGCCGGTGGGGCAGGAGACCCTGGGGCGCTTATTTAACGTGACCGGCGACCCGCTGGACAACCTGGGGCCGGTGGAGGCGGGCCAGAGGTGGCCTATTCACCGCGCGCCGCCGTCCTTTGAAGAGCAGTCCAGCGCGGTGGAGATTCTGGAGACGGGCATCAAGGTCTTTGACCTTATCACCCCCTTCACCAAGGGCGGTAAGATTGGCGCCTATGGCGGCGCCGGCGTCGGCAAGACGGTTATTATCACCGAGCTTATTCGAAACATCGCCGCCGTGCACAAGGGCGTGTCGGTGTTCGCGGGGGTGGGCGAGAGGTCCCGCGAGGGCAACGACCTGTGGCACGAGATGAAGGACTCCGGCGTGCTGGGCAGCACGGTGCTGGTCTTCGGCCAGATGAACGAGCCGCCGGGCGTGCGCGCGCGCATCGGCCTCACGGGTTTGACCATGGCCGAGTATTTCCGCGACGAGCAGGGCCAAGACGTTCTGTTGTTCATCGACAACATATACAGGTATATCCTCGCCGGTATGGAAGTGTCGGCGCTGCTGGGCCGCATGCCGTCGGCGGTGGGCTACCAGCCCACGCTGGCGACGGAGATGGGCGCTCTGCAAGAGCGCATCACGTCGACCAAGAAAGGCTCCATCACCTCCTTCCAGGCCATCTATGTCCCCGCCGACGACTACACCGACCCCGGCATTGTCACCACCTTCGGCCACCTGGACGCGGTGGTGGCGCTGGAGCGCGCGTTGGCCTCCCAGGGCCTCTACCCTGCGGTAGACCCGCTGGCGTCCTTCTCACGAATCATGGAACCTGGCACCGTGGGCGAAGAGCATTATCGGGTGGCGCGAGGCGTCATCGAAGTGCTGCAGCGCTACCGCGACCTTCAGGACATCATCGCTATCCTGGGCGTCGAGGAGCTATCGGAGGAGGACAAGCTGGTGGTGGCGAGAGCTCGCCGCATACAGCGCTTCCTCACCCAGCCCTTCTTCGTCGCCGAGGCGTTCACCGGCATTCCCGGCAAGTACGTCCAGGTGAAGGACACGATTCGGGGCTTCACCGAAATTTTAGCGGGCAAGCATGACAACCTGCCGGAGCAGGCCTTCTATATGAAGGGGACCATTGAAGAGGTGATAGCGACGGCGGAGAAGATGGGAGTCGGGGCCAAGGCCTAGGTTTATCCATGGCAACAATGCAACTAGAAATCATCACCGCCGAGCGCATCGTCTATTCCGACGAGGTGGAGGCGGTGGTGGCGCCGGGCGTGGAGGGCGAGCTTGGCATACTGCCGCACCACGCCTCGCTGATGACTATGCTGCAGCCCGGCGAGCTGATTATTCGCAAGGGCGGGCAGGAGAACTACCTGGCCGTGACCGGCGGCTTCCTGGAAGTGATGAACAACAAGGTCACCGTCCTGGCCGACGCCGCCGAGCGCTCCGAGGAGATAAATGAGGAGCGGGCGCAGGCGGCGATGAAGGCGGCCCAGGAACGGCTGGCCCAGCGCGGCGCCGACGTGGACCTGGAGCAGGCCATGGCCGCGGTGCGACGGGCCCAGGTGCGCTTGAATGTAGCGCGACGCCGCACTCGAGGCGGGCAGGCAGGACCGGGCGAGCGCCGGACCTAAGAGTTCACAAAATAAGTTAGAGAAAAGCCCTCCGACATTCGGAGGGCTTTTATTCTCCCGTCACGGCTGCTTGGGAGCGTGAGGGTCAGTCTGTGGGGTGTGTATGACCGCGTGCTCGGCGGCCTCCTCAGGGGGAGCGCGGAAGATAAGGGAGAGAATGACCGATGCGGCCAGCACCCCGATGACCACGACCAGAGAGATGTAGGTCTCCATGTGGTACCACTCGGAAGCGATCATCTTGGCGCCGATGAACACCAGGATTATCGCCAGGCCGTAGTGGAGGAACCGGAAGAGGGGCATGAGCCCGGCGAGGGCGAAGTACAGGGAGCGAAGGCCCATTATGGCGAAGGTGTTGGAGGTGTAGACGATGAAGGTGTTGGTGGTGATGGCGAGGATGGCGGGGATGGAGTCGACGGCGAAGATGAGGTCGGTGGTCTCCACTACGATAAGCACCATAAGCAACGGCGTCGCCATAAGCTTGCCGGCCTTGCGAACAATAAACTTGTCGCCTTCGTAAGTCGGGGTTACAGGTATGACGCGGCGGACCAGGCGCAGGATAAGGTTCTTCTCAGGGTCAACCTTCTTCTCTTTGCCGATGGCTATGCGGCTGCCGGTGATTATCAGGAAGGCGCCGAAGACGAAGATTATCCAGTCGAACCTCTCCAGCAAGGCCACGCCTAAAGCAATCATGGCGATGCGCATGACCATGGCGCCCACAATGCCCCAGAAGAGGACAAGGTGCTGGTCTTTGGCCGGAACGGCGAAGTAGGTGAAGATGAGGACAAAGACAAAGAGGTTGTCCACACTGAGCGAGTACTCCACGATGTAGCCTGTGAAGTACTCCAGGGATTCGTCCTTGCCGATGAAGATGTTTATGAGAACGCCGAAGACAACGGCAAAGGCGATCCAGATGCTTACCCAGGTGAGGGCCTCCTTTACCTTGATGACGTGGGCTTTTCTATGAGCGACGCCCAGGTCAAGGAATAGCATGATTCCAATGATGCCAAAGAAGACGAGCCATAAGGCGGTTTGGGCAGACAATTAAAGCCTCGCTAGAGTGAAGACATAAAATTGTGGAGGATACCTAGTAACTCTATGACCGGTTCACCAGGTAATAAGTCATGGACTGAAGGGCCAGCACGGGGTCCACGTTGCGCACCTTAACGTCCTTGGGCACTTGAGCGTAGACCGGCGCATAGTTAAGTATAGACTTTAAACCGCAGTCTGTAAGGCGTTTAATGGTGTCCTGGGCGACTTTACCGGGCACGGCGATAATGGCAATGTTTATTTTATGTTTCGCGATGGCCTTATCCAGGTCTTCGATGGGCTGCACTTTCAGGCTGGCGATGGTCTGGCCGACGATAGCCGGGTCCGAGTCGAAAGCGGCGACAATTTCGAAGCCTTCAGGCGCGAAGCCTGGGTAGCTGAGGATGGCCCGCCCCAGGCGTCCGACGCCCACCAGGCAGGCGTTCCACTTCTTGTTGAGGCCCAGTACCTGCTTAAGCTCGGCGATAAGATATCGGATATTGTAACCACGGCCCTGCTTGCCAAAACGGCCCAGATAGCTGAGGTCTTTTCTGATCTGGGCGGGGGTAACCTGAAGCTGCTCGCCCAACTGGGCGGAGCTGACTACGTCAACACCGGACTCCAGGAGGGAATAGAGGACTCGAATGTACTGAGGCAGTCGAGTAATCACCACCTCCGGTACGGAGTTGTAATTAGCCCCTCGATTTGCCTCTTGTCCTTCCAATCCACAGTCCTATGGTAAAGCGGCCCGCCGCAAACTTCGGCGGACGCCCGACTCTTACCCCTTTGTGAAAAGAGTTACAAGCCTTGGGGATTGTATTGCGCTTAGGACAAAAGTGTCAATATTCGTTAGATACGAATTCTGGGACGTTACATAAAATCTGAGGGGCGCTTCGGTCGGCTACCGGCTGGTTATAGTACGAAGGAATGATTTAGGCTTTCATCGAGGCGGGGAAATGTGTAATCAGGGGAAGCGGTCCCAGGGGTTGCGGCGCCGCCGGGGTGTCTGAAGGATGGGTTCCCGCCGGATGAGCCTGTAGATGACCGCCACCAGCATGCCGAGGACAAAGCCGCCGATGTGCGCCCAGTAGGCCACGCCGCCTTCCAGGACGCCCAGGGAACCGATGCCGGAGAAGAGCTGCAGGATAAACCAGAAACCGAGAACGAAAAGAGCAGGAAGTTGTATTACCGTGATGAGGAAGAAGATGACTACCGTGTTTATCCGATTCTGCGGGAACAGCACGAGGTAAGCGCCTAGAACGCCGGCCACGGCGCCGCTGGCGCCTACCATGGGGATTTCCGAATTGGTGTTAATTATCACCTGCGCCCATACCGCCGCCAGGCCCGCGGCCAGGTAGAACAGAAGGAATTTGAGGTGGCCGAACCGGGCTTCGATGTTGTCGCCGAAGACCCAGAGGTAGAGCATGTTGCCGATGATGTGGAGCCAGCCGCCGTGGACAAACATGGACGTGAAGGCGGTGCCCCACGTAGGAATTGGGGACGCGATGTCGACGGCCTCGAATCGGGTGAACCTGCCCTCTTGCACGGGACAACGGAACTGGGTGTAGTTCTCGCCGTTGAACAGCTCGCTGGGAATGACGCCGAATTTAGAAACAAAGGCGGTAACGTCACAGGAGTCGGAGAAGAGTACGGAGCCGCCAAGGGACAGCATGTAGAAGAAGACAAGGAGGTTCAGGCCAATGAGGCCATAGGTGACGTACGGCCGGGTGGTCCTGATGTTTTCGAGATCCCCTATGGGAAACAAAGCTCGCAACCTCGCTTGAGTGTTAAGACCGAGGGGTTGGAGGCAAGGAACATGGAGGCTCTATTCGCAGTCTATCAGATAGGGGCCGCGTGTACTACAAGACAAACCTGAGTCAACCGCTCTGGCGTCGACAACTAGGGCTTCATTGCCGCCTTGGAGAAGCTAAACTATAATCAATCGCCATCGTGTAGTAACTATCTGGAGGCATGTGTGCGAGACCGGACCCCGTGCAACGACATAGGACTGCGGCACGTCGGCAAGCGAGTAACGCTGGCGGGCTGGGTGCATCGCCGCCGCGACCACGGCGGAATTATATTTCTCGATCTGCGGGACCGGTCGGGTGTGGTGCAGGTAGTAGTGGACCCGGAGAAGATGCCGCAGGCCCACGATTTGCGCGTCGAGTGGGTGGTGAAGGTGTCTGGGCAGGTGGGGAAGCGGCCCTCAGGGACTGAGAATCCAAGAATGGCGACGGGGCAGGTGGAGGTTACGGCAGGAGGGCTGGAAGTGCTGAATCCAGCCAAGACGCCGCCTTTTTATATCAACGAGGAGCAGGAGGTCGAGGAGACACTGCGGCTGACCTATCGCTACCTGGACCTGCGGCGCGAGCGGATGAAGAACAACATTATCCTCCGGCACCGCGCCGTGAAGTTCATTCGCGACTTCCTGGACCAGCGAGGCTTTGTGGAGGTGGAGACGCCCATCCTCATCAAAAGCACGCCGGAGGGCGCCCGCGACTTCCTGGTGCCCAGCCGCTTGCAGAGGGGCAGCTTCTACGCACTGCCCCAGTCGCCGCAGCAGTTGAAGCAGCTGCTGATGGTGTCGGGACTGGAGAAGTATTTTCAGATCGCGCGGTGTTTTCGAGATGAGGACTTGAGGGCTGACCGGCAGCCGGAGTTCACGCAGATGGACCTGGAGATGAGCTTTGTCGGCCTGGCCGACGTCACTGGCCTCATCGAAGAGATGCACACACAGATAGTTAAGACCGTGACGCCCCACAAGCGGTTACTGAGTTCTCCCTTCCCGCGGCTGGACTACAAGGACGCCATGGGCCGCTACGGCAGCGACAAGCCGGACCTGCGATTTGGCATGGAATTGAAGGACATAACCGATCTGGCGCGGAACACTCAGTTTCAGGTCTTTAAATCGGCGGCGCAGGGCGGCGGTGTGGTGAAGGGCATTGTGGCGGCCGGCTGCGCCGGCTACTCGCGGCGGCAGACGGACGAGCTGGTGGAGTTTGTTAAGACCAAGGGCGCCAAGGGTTTGGTTACTATTGCACTAGGTCAGGGTGCCCTAGGCCAGGGTAAGGGAAGTCTGGATGGTCTGACTGTGGAGCAGGTGCGGTCATCGGCGGGGCGGTATTTGAATGTTGACGAGATAAAGGCCATGGGACAGCGGATGGGCGCGTCCATGGGCGACCTGCTGCTCATTGTGGCAGGGCCGGAGGCGGAGACCAACGGCGCGCTGGGCAGCCTGCGGCAGATGATGGGCGAGCGGCTCAAGCTGGCGGACCCCAACATTCTGGCCTTCGGCTGGGTAGTGAATTTCCCCTTGCTGGAGTGGAAGCCCGAGGAGAACCGGTGGGACTCGCCTCACAACCCCTTCTGCGCGCCGCTGGACCAGGACGTACACCTGCTGGACACCGACCCGGGCAAGGCCATGGCCAAGCAGTACGACCTGATATGCAACGGCTACGAGGCGGGCGGCGGCAGCATTCGCAACCATCGCCGCGAGGTGCAGGAGAAGATATTGGAGTTGATGGGGCACGACCAGGCCGCGAGACAGTCGCAGTTCGGGCAGCTTTTGGACGCCCTGGAGTACGGCGCGCCGCCCCACGGCGGCATCGCCACGGGCATCGACCGGCTGGTGATGCTGCTGGCGGGCGAGGACAACATTCGGCAGACCATCGCCTTCCCCAAGACCCAGAGCGGGACAGACCTGCTCTTCGGCGCGCCGTCGCCGGTGTCGGAGGCGCAGCTGAAAGAGCTGGGGATAAGGCTTTCGGGCGGATAGGCCGCAAGCCAACTGTCGAGGCCAAGCTAGCCGGAAGTTTAGCTTAACCGCCGCCTAGCTATGCTATAATCGAAAAATCGGATTTAGAGGAGTGTGCGTTCGTTGAAAGTTACCAGGGAGGCCACCCTTCCAACAGAGATCACCCTGAACATCGAGTTAGAGCCGGGGGACCTGGAACCGTATTTAGACCGGGCATACCGGCGTGTGGTCAATAAGGTCAGAGTGCCGGGCTTTCGTCAGGGGAAGGCGCCCAGGGCGGTGGTGGAGGGCATGGTGGGCCGCGACCACCTGCTGCACGAGGCCTTGGATTTCATGGTGCCCGAGTCGGTGGACAAGGCGGTGAAGCAGGAGAACATCAAGCCCTTCGTCCAGCCGGACATCGACGTTCTGAAACTCGACCCAATTCAGATTAAGGCCACCGTCCCGCTAGAGCCTAAAGTGGACCTTGGCGGCTACCAGGACATCCGCATGGAAGCCGAAAAGATCGAAGTCACTGAGGACAAGGTCACGGAAGTGCTGGAGCGGCTTCGGAAGGACACGGCGCCATGGGAGCCGGTGGAGGGGGCAGCGCAGTTCGAGGACCTGGTGACGCTGGATATGGAGGCCAAGTCGGAACTGCGGACCATCGCCAACCAGAAGGGCGTGGACTTCATCCCGTTATTGGAGAACCAGATGCCGCTGCCGGGGTTTTCGGTGCAGGTGGAGGGGATGAATAAGGGGCAGACAAAGACCTTCACGCTGAAAGCGCCGGAGGACTTCCCCGACAAGAGCGTGGCGGGCAAGGACTGCGAGTTCAAGGTCACCGTCCACGAGATCAAGCGCAAGAACCTGTCCACCCTGGACGACGACTTCGCCAAGGGCGCCGGCCAGGGCTACGAGAGCCTGGAGGCCCTCAGGAACAGCATCCGCGAGAGCCTGACCAAGGCGGCGCAGCGGGAAACGGACCAGGTTTTATATGAGAAAGCGCTGGGAAAGGTTATCGAAGGCGCGACTATCGAGATGCCGGACATGATTGTGCATCGCGAAGTGGGCCATATGATACGCGAGCAGGCCCAGGCGCTTCGCGCACGCCGCATGGACATGGAGACATATTTGCAGCAGGTCGGCAAGACGGAAGAGGACCTGCACAAAGAGTTTCAGCCTCAGGCCAAGGACAGGACAGTGCGGTCACTGGTGCTGAACAAAATGGCGGAAGACTTTAAGATAGAGGTGTCGCAGGAAGAGGTGTCGCAGGAGATCCAGGAGACAATATCGGCCCTGGAATCGCGGGATGCCAACATGCGGCGGCTTATGTCATCGCCCAGCATGAGGGCGTCGGTAGAATCATCGATTCGAGTTAGGAAGACCCTGGAGCGCCTGGCGGAAGTGGTGCAAGGCAAGGCTGGCAGCGCCCAGGTCGAGGAAGAGACGGCGGCTAAACCTGAACCGGAAGAAGGAGGAACCGAGAGTGACGCTTAATCCCCAGAACATCATCCCCATGGTCATTGAGACGGGCCCCCGAGGTGAGAGGGCCTTCGATATATACTCGCTGCTTCTTCGCGAGCGCATCATCTTTCTGGGCACGCCCATCATGGACCAGACGGCAAACCTCATCATCGCCCAGCTGCTGTTCCTGGAGCGTGAGGACCCGGACAAGGACATAAACCTGTACATCAACAGCCCCGGCGGCGTCATCACCTCCGGCCTGGCGATTTATGACACGATGAAGCTGATCAAGTGCGACGTGTCCACCATATGCGTGGGCATGGCCGCCAGTATGGCGACCATCCTGCTGTCGTCAGGGACGAAGGGTAAGCGGTACGCGCTGCCCAACTCGACGGTGCACATGCACCAGCCCATCGGCGGAGCGCAGGGCCAGGCCAGCGACATCGAAATCGCGGCGCGGGAGATACTGCGGGTGCAAGACAAGATTCGAAATATTCTGTCTGAGAACACGGGCCAGACTTACGACAAGATAGCCAGAGACACGGACCGGGACTACTACCTGACGCCGGAGCAGGCCAAGGAGTACGGGATTGTGGATGAGATTTTGATGAGGACGTCCACCAACGGGAAGAGCGCCTAGGTAAGAAAGAGACATTAGAAAAGGCCCTCCGATTCATCGGAGGGCCTTTTTTGTTGCCGTGTTAATATTGGCGGCATGGACAGAAAGCAGACAAGAGTAAACTCAGGAGATATCGTCACCACTATAAGATTGGCGCTGCGTGCCTCTTCGTCAGAACTCACTAGAAGATTTGAGAAAACTGAATCGGGCAAACTTGAATCGTGGTTAAAAGGGCCAAGGGATTTGGTGACTGAGGCGGATATCGCGTCAGACCAAGAGATTTCCAAGGTTCTTATGGCTACTTCGTTCTCCGCGAATATTCTCTCAGAGGAATCGACTAGTCAGGGTAAGATTGGGGATTTAACCTGGCTCGTTGACCCTTTGTGAGGAACGGTTCCATTCAGCCAGGGAATCGGCCACTGGGGAGCGAACATTGCGCTATGGTCTGGGCGAGACTTAATTGCCGGTGGAATCAGTGTTCCGCCTTTAGGCGAGGAATTGATTGCCGTGCGTGGAAGAGGGGTGGAGAGGAACGGGAAGCCTTGGAAGGCTACTCATCCGATGAATGAAGCGCTAGAGAGTACAACCGTCGTCGTTGAAAAATCCTTTGCGAATGAATTTATAGATTTTGCGCTGAAACAACACAGATGGATATCAAAACTTGGCTACATCAATGTGTTTGCATCCGGCACTTATCCGATAACGGAAATATGCCTTGGCCGCCTTGGGGCGGGTATATTCCCAGACATGGGCAAAGTACACGTTGCAGCAGGAGCAGCGGTAGCTCGGGAACTTGGTCTCAAAGTTACTGACGCCGCAGGGAAAGAGATCGATTGGTCTGGTAATAGCCGAATACCACTGCTGGTTATAGCCTGGTAAGACTTACATCAGCAACTTCTGGAATTGATTAACAGTTAGGCAGAGGCCTTTAACTGTCTCTCTATGTCCTTCGTCAGGTCCACCCCCTCCACCAGCTTCCCCGCCGCGTCCACCACCTGCCTGTCCTTAATTCGCACATCGCCGCCAGCTAACGATTTCAGGGTCTCCAGCAGCAGATAAGGTTCGCGGCGGTACTCCGCCTGGCGGATGAGTTTGAACAGCGGCAGGTCTTCGCCGTGGCGCTGCTTTAATTGGGCGACGGGCTGGCCCTCCATCTGCCGCCACGCGTCGCGGAAAGGCTGGGTGTCCAGGGGTAGGGTGAAGTAGGAGAGGACGGGGCCCTGGTCTAGCTCCTCGGTGACCAGGTGTATCATCGCGCCGGTCTTGTTCGCCTTGGATTCGATTAGCTGCCAGATAACACCCTGCCACTCGCCGGCAGGGCCGCCGGGGAGGGCGGGGTGGAGGTTGACCATGGCGTAGCGGCGGCACATCTCAGGGCTGACGATTCGCATGTAGCCGGCGAGGACACAGATGTCGGGCTGGTAGCCGCCGATAAACTCCATGACACGGCGGTCGTAGCGATTACGCATCTCGGTGGGCGGGAGGCCCTTCATCTCGCGGCGAAGGCGGCGGGAGGAGAGGGTGAGGAGGCGAAGGCCGTGGCGGCCCACGAGGTCGAAGAAGAGGTCGCTGCCCTCAGCCTCGCCCTCCTCGCGGTTGCTGAATACGAAGTCGATTTTGGCATCCAGTTC
>VGZZ01000040.1 GCA_016872285.1 SAR202 cluster bacterium
CCCCCTTCCTTCCCCCCCCCCCCCCCCCCCCATAGGGGGAAGGGGTCTCTCCCTCCCCTAGTCCCTTACCCCCGTCAGCTTCGCCAGCTTCAGGCTGTTGAACACCGCTATCGCCACATACCACTTCACCCGCACCCGCGTCGCATCCTTCGTCTCCAGGCTTCCCACCCGCTCCACCTGCAAACCCCCCGGCGCTGTCAGCCCCGACACCGCCCCCTCGCCGAACTGCATCGCGTAGACCGTCGAGCAGTCCGTGCTGCTTCCCACCGTCTTGGCGTCGCTGATGTAGTCGCTGATCCCTACGGGGATGCCGTCGTAATAATCGGTCATCATGCCGAACTCGTTCCGGTCGCTGACGATAAGCCCCGACCCCGTGGCCCGCCCCAGGGCCGACAGCTTCCGCCGGCTCCGACGCGACATCAGCAGCATCTGCGGCTTCCCGCCCTTGATGGTGTCGATGAGCGTGTCCAGCTTATCCAGTGTCAGCGTCCCGCCGTTGGCCCCCATGCTCACCGTCTGCCCCGCCGCCGTCTGTTTGTCGACGCCGTCGAAGCTGTTGGCGTCCCCCGCCACGTCCCCGTTAACAAACGTGTCCTCGAATTTCTGCTGCGTGGCCTTGGCCTTCAGCTCCACCACCGTGGCCTCCAGGTCCTGGAGGTTGCTTCGCGTCGCCTTGATAAAGTTATCGACGTCCGCGTCCCCTCCCAAAATCTTTAGCGACGCCGTGACCTGGGTGAACGTAGGCGTCGATTCCGCCCACGTGTCGCCGACGGTGTAGAACGCCGCCGTGGGCAGCACGTTCTCGCGATTGTACGTCAGCCCGTTCCCCACCACTTCGATGAACGGCATGGCCTGAAGTATGGGGCTGTCCTTGATCACAGTCTCGATGACGCCGGTCAGCAGCATATCCTGGGAAAGCTTTGCCGACTCCGCAAGGGTAAGGGGCATACATCACCTCCCAACTAAAGTGGGAGAGATAATAGTACCTATGTTCTTCTTAAGTCAATGAGCAGATGTCACTGAGAAATGTTTTAGGACTTTATGGTATAACCTGTCGACATGCCAGACTGGTATGACATACGCGCCTATTTAAGGCGAAACAGAATCATCAGGGCTTTAAGGGCTGATCCCTTTATCTTCAGAGAAATCCGAAGAGATGAAAATGCGAACTTTCAAATATTATGCTTGATCTTAATATTTACAGTAGGATCCACACTTAACGGGGTACCAACTTATGGATGGAGCGATTCCTACCGATGGCTTCTAGGCTCCATGGTTATATGGCCCATTTCGATTCTTGCTGCGTACTATATTGGCTCCAGGTTTTTCAAAGAAAGTCTGACTAATCCTACAATCCCCGAAGTCTATCGCGTGGCAGGATTCACCAGCGTGACCTACCCTCTTTTCTCCCTTTTTGATGTGCCCTTTGTTGGCTTTTTATTAGGACTTTTTTCCTTGCCCTGGGCCATTTACATTTGTGCAGTAGCAACCAGAGAGACGCTTGATTACAGAAGCACCTGGAAAGCTTTTGGAGTCTTCCTTCTCGTCAATAGTATTGTCGTTGCGCCATACCTGTTAGTCATATGGCGACTGGGAATGTTGACTGAGTAAACCGCCCCTCGCTCTCCCCCTACCTGCTCACCCCCGCCCGCAGGCCCGGCAGCGCGTCCTTGATCTCCGCCACGTGCACCGCGTAGAACGCCCCCAACACCGGCTTCGAGTCGTTGCGATTGAACGCCGTGGACACCACCATCCCCACCACCTTCCCGTCCCGGTCCAGCACCGGCCCGCCGCTGTCCCCGGGGTCCATCACCGCGTCCGCCCGTAACTGGTGGCCCTCCGTCGGGTCGTTGACGATTTGCGACAGCACCCCAGCCTTCGCCGACGCCGACCCCACCGTCCCGTCCGCCTTCACCCCCTGCACCGAATACCCCAGCACCACCAGCGGCCTGCCAATGTCGTCCTGCGTTATATGCCCCAGCGACAGCGCCTTCTGCGACGTCGACAGGCTCACCGACTTCGCTTCGTACGACAGCAGCGCAATGTCCCGGGGCCGGTCCACCGCCACCACCCTGGCGCTCAACGGCGGCTTGCTGGCGCGGCGAATCGTCACCGTCGGCCACGACCCTACAACATGCGCCGCCGTCATAATGTACCCCTCCTCCAGCAGCCACCCGCTCCCGTGCCCAACCGGCGTCTCCACCATAAACGTGGACTCCCACGCCAGGTCGTACAGCGATTTCACGTCCGCCACCGCCTGGGGCGTGGCCGTGGGCTGGGGTGTCGCCGTCGGTTGCGGGGTAGGCGTGGGGTAGAGCGTGGGGGTGGGCTGCGGCGTCGCCGTCGGCTGGGGTGTCGGCCTGGGTATCCCCGCTATCGCCGCGTCGATGAGCGGCTGCGCCGTCGCCGCCGCGTTAGGTATCGATGGCGGTGTTGGCGTTGGCAATGGCGTTGGAAACGCCACCGGCGTCGACGTGGGCTGTGGCGTGGCGGTAGGCTGGGGCGTCGCCGTCGGTATCCCCGCAATGGCCGTCTGTATCTTCGCCTCCACCGTAGCCTGTATGGATGCCTCGTCCGGCCCGCAGGCCAAGGATAGCAGGCCCAGCGCCCACAAGCCGGCCAGAAGCCTCAAAACATTCATCTTTTTTGCCTTCATTAACAGACCAAACACTGTAGCAACAAAGCGGCAAGCCTTTCAACATAAGCCGCACACCCTCCCGCACCAAATCTTTGTGACACCGTGCCATGCCACATGTCCTGACCTCTAACGCCTAGTAGTTGAAGACGAAGGTTAATAAAAAGGACCTGTTCATGTCATTCTGAATCCGCCGCAGGCGGATCGAAGGGAATCTAATCGCCGTGACCGCTGCTATGAATCCCCTTCACCACCCATCGCCCCAGCCTGGTTTGCTTAAAACCGTCCGAAATAATACATTGTTGGAACTCTAGGACTCGCCTGCAAGGAGGCACCAACCATGGCCTTGCTCGACCGGATGGTCCGCGCCGCCAAAATGGACCCCAATCTCTACGAAGAAGTTGAAGCCGACAAGTCCGCCACCACCCAGGCCGCCCTGGTGGTAATCATCACCGCCATCGCCCTGGGCATCGGCGCCATCACCGACGTCGGCTGGGGCGGCCTCATCGCCGGCATCCTGGGCGGTCTCGTCGCCTGGGTCATCTGGGCCTGGCTCACCTACATCATCGGCGCCAAAATCTTCCCCGAGTCCACCACCGAGGCCAACTGGGGTCAGCTCGCCCGCACCATGGGCTTCGCCCACACTCCGCGAGTCTTCGGCATCCTGGGCATCATTCCCGTCGTCGGCATCATCGTCGGCATCATCGTCTTTTTCTGGGTATGGGCGTGCATGATAGTCGCCGTGCGGCAGGCCCTGGACTACAAAAGCTCCCTGCGGGCGGCCCTGGTCACCTTCCTGGGCTTCGCCGTGAACATCGCCCTCTTCATTATCCTGCGCGCGGTGTTTTAGCCCTGTGCCCCGCCGAGACAAAATCCCTTTGGCGCATCCCGCGCCGACTAAGCTATGATTAATCTATCCCAAAAGACCTTTGAGGCCTCTATCATTGCGTCATAACCTTCGATTATTGGCCGGCCTCGTCCTTCTTAGCCTTGGCCTCTACTACGGCGCCACCGGCCACGTCATTCGAGGCCTCATATGGGTTGCCCTGGGCCTCTCCTTTATCCTCATGGCCCAAATTCAGTCCATCCCCGTGGAAGTGCGGCCCCGGGGCTACGCCCAGATGGTCAAAAACCCCAAATACGTCGCCGCCATGCTCCTCGGCCTCGCCGCCTTCGTCCTCATCGTCTTCAGCATCATCAAAGACATCATCGACTAGCCAATCATACCTGTCATTCCGAGACGCAGTCGAAGAATCTGGCCTCGTTACAGCCTCGTCTCACATTCATTGACCACATTCCGCCATTATTCTTAACTTTCTCCCCCTTGATGGGGGAGAACAGAAGAGAGGGTGAAACCCTGGCACTACGTTCCGTCCGACAGGCTAGACCACACCTCTCCCCCCTCACCTCTCCCTCTCCTACCCCACCCTCACCCTTGTCCCCGTCTCCGACGCCTTCACCACCGCCTCCAGCATCCTGTACCGCCGCGCCGCGTCCTGGAAACTCGGGTACGTCGGCTTCTCCCCCTGAATCGCCTTCGACCATAGCCTGTACAACTGCGCCACGTTCAACGGCGCGCCGGCGGGAACGCTCTTTGGCGCCCACTGGTACTTGTCCGGTATCGGCATCGGCGACGGCGCCTTGTATCCCTTCGACCCTGCCACCGTCACCGTCCCCCGGTGCAATGACTCCGGCGACGTCGACACCAGCATCCCTTCGGTCCCATACACCTCCAGCCGCCCGCCGCTGACGAATCCAGGCACCGAGCTGCAAACATAAACCGACGCCGCGGCCCCGCTCTCCAAAATCCCCTGAACCATCACGTGGTCCGGCGCCGTGACCTTCACCATCTCCTTGGTGTCCGACCGTTGCAGCGGGCTGTGCTGCACTGTAACGTACGACGACAGTTCCCGAAACTCGCCCAGTATGAACGCCAGCGTATCCAGCGTGTGCCCCGCCGCAATAGTCAGCGACGTGGCCCCCTTGTCCTTCTCCAGCCCCCAGACCGTGTCCTTGTCCGGCACCACTTCCGGCGTTATGCGATAGATAAAGGCGCTCAGCACCTTCCCCACAAAGCCTTCCCTGACCAGGTCTCGAACGTACAAATTCGCCGGTCCGACGCGCCCCTGCAAGCCCACCACCGCCGGCAGCCCGCTCTTCGCCGCCGCCGCCGCGATCTCCTCCGTCTCGGTGATGTTCCTCCCCAGGGGCCACTCGGTGAATACCGGCTTCTTGGCCCGCAACGCCGCCAGCGTAATCTCTCGATGCATCGGCGTCCTCACCGATACCGCCACCGCATCCACCTCCGGGCTCGCCGCCATCGCATGATAATCGTGGAAAGCCAGCCGCGCGCCATAGGCCTTGGCCGACTCCGCCACCGTCTCCGGCCTCGACGTGCATACCGCCGCCAGCTCAAATTCCGGTAGGTGCGGTATCGCCGGCATATGGGCGTTCTTGGCCCATCCACGCTTAACGCTAGCCCCAACTACGCCCAGCCTTATCCGGTTGTTGTTGGTAACCATGAATCCCTCCTAAGATTAGGCGATTATACAGCGCAATCCTTTATTCCATGGACAAGTTCCTCACAAGATAAAAGACTAAGGCATCATCTTGTATCCATCCAGTCCTCTCTTCTTTGGATGCCTGGTGCTAATTAAGGTTAGATACACGTGAAAGGACTAACGGCCTCCAAGAAAATTCCTTCCCCCTTGATACGCATGATGCACATTGAATGAAGTCCCAAGCTTACCCTTTCTTCTATTAGGGGTTTGTTTATGGGAAACTAGGAACCTTTTGCGCAAGCAGGGTTGGGGGACTGGTCTGGTTCTCCCCCTTCGGCCTGGAAGGCGAAGGGGGAGTTAGACGCCGTCCTGAGCCTGGCCGAAGGAGGGGGTTGTGGTGCCCTATTTCTCTTCCCCCTCTTCCCGAAGAGGAAGAGGGGGCCAGGGGGTGATGGTGGCCCCGCTTACGGCTAAGGCCTCACTTTCCGTGCAGAGCCGGACGAGGGGTCGAGAGGTGAATGCGGGTAAGGATCGTCTAATCCACTCCTCCGGTATACAAAACCAACCACGTTATCGCATGAAGTCCTACTCATACGCCTCGTCCGCCGCCAGCAGCGTCTCCAGCAGCACGTTGGCGCCGTTGGCGCACGCCTCCGGCGTCGAATATTCGCGCGGCGAGTGGCTGACGCCATCGACGCTGGGCACAAATATCATCCCCACGTCGCACAACTCCGCCATGGACTGCGCGTCGTGGCCCGCCCCTGACGGCAGGTCGCTGGCGCGAAACCCCAGCGACTTTGCGGCCACCTTGGTGATCTCCCGCACCCGCTCGCTCATCGGCTTGGGCTGCGTCACTCCCAGCCGGTGCACCTCAATCTCGGTATCGCTCTCGACGCCAATGTCGCGGCATGTCTGGCGCAGGATCTGCTCCGCCAGCCGCATCTTGGATTCATC
Organism: SAR202 cluster bacterium; assembly: GCA_016872285.1. Classification (NCBI taxonomy): domain Bacteria; kingdom Bacillati; phylum Chloroflexota; class Dehalococcoidia; species SAR202 cluster bacterium. The sequence continues at coordinate 6,091 of VGZZ01000040.1, forward strand.
CGTATCCCGGAACTCTACACTCATCTCCACCAAACCCGGGATCACATTTTCCGCTCCGGGGTGGGCCTTGATCATCCCCACCGTTCCCACCCGGCACGCCTCCTGCCTCAACGCGATGGCCCCTACCGCCTGTACCACGTGGGCGGCGGCCACCAGGGCGTCGCGGCGTCCCTTCATTGGCGTCGTGCCGGCATGGTTCGCGAAGCCTTTCACCGCCACCTCCAGGGCTATCCGCCCGGTGATAGCCGTGACCACCCCTACCGGCACGCTGGTCTGGTGCAGCGTCGGCCCCTGCTCAATGTGCAATTCCAGGTACGCGCAAAACTCCTTAGGTGCGCGCTTCGACATATGAATGCGGTCGATATCGCCGCCCACGTCCTTCAGCCGCCGCCCGATGAATACCCCTTCACCGTCCACCACCGTCAGGTCCTCCGGTAGCAGCTTCCCGGCCACGGCGCGGCTCCCGTAAAGCCATCGACGAAACCGCGTCCCTTCCTCATTGGTAAAGTCCAACACCTCGATAGGATGCCTCAGCCTGGCGCCCGCGTCCTTTAGCGCGCGCACGCACTCGATGGCCCCCAGCACGCCCAGCGCGCCATCGTACTTGCCGCCGCTGGGCACAGTGTCCGTGTGCGACCCGATGGCTATGGCCGGCAGCCCGTCCACACTCCCTTCCACCCTCCCAACCATGTTGGCCGCCGTGTCGACGCGAGCGTGCAGCCCCGCCTCGGCCATGAGCTGCATAACCAGGCGCCGCCCCTCCAGGTCCGCCGGTGAAAACGCGATGCGCTGCATCCCCTCCGGCGTCTCCCCTATCCGCCCCAGCGCCTCCAGCGTCCGCATAAGACGATTTGAGTTTATCTGTGGCTTAGGCATGGGGGAATTATAGGCAGGGTGGAAGAGTCGGGCAAGACGGGAAACACCTGACCTGAAATTCCAAGTCCCCTTTCCTTCTATGGAAAAGCTTGGCTCATAGCCACAAGCCTTTTGACCGGACAGGGCTGGGGCTATCTCCCATCAGGTTCTCCCTCTTCTCCTATTGCAAAGGAGAAGAGGGAGTTAGACGCCGTCCTGAGCCTGGCCGAAGGAGGGTGATGAGGTGATCCTTATTAATCCTTCCCCTTCCAGCAGGAAGGGGATTAAGGGGATGGTATCCCGACCATGACAAGGAACGTATTTGAGTCACACATTTTGATCGGAAAGACTGCGATGGAACCTAGGATGGATGAGGTGAACCTTGCCACCCGTTTCCTACCCCACCCTAGGCGCCACCCGCTTCATAAACATCTCCAACTGCTTCACCTCGTCCCTCACCGGCCACAGGAACACCTGCTGCAAGCCCGCCGCCTTGTACGCCGACAGCCGCTCCGCCACCTGCTCCGCCCCACCAATAAGCAATCGACGCAGCAAGTCCTCCTCCGGCCGCGGCAGCATCTTGGCGAAAATACTCCGCACCATCTCGACCCGCACTGACGGGTCCTCCGTTATATAGAAATATGAGGTCGACAGCGCGTTTGGAAACGCCGACGCATCCTTTCCCGCCTCCTTCAGAAACCCCCGCAGCCTCCCCCACGACTCGGCGAACCTCGGCGGGTCCGTGTTATACGCCGACGCCAGCCACCCGTCGGCCACCCGCGCCGTCCGCCTCAGGCCCACCTCCGACCCCCACGACCCGATGTACACCGGCGGCCCGCCCTTCCGCACATTCGGCACCGCTATATCTACACCTTCGACGTTATAAAATCGCCCCTTGAAGTCCTCCCGCCGCCACAAGGCCTTCATCGCCAGTATCGACTCCTCAAACCGCCTCCACCGCTCTCCAAAATTCAGCCCCGCCGCGCGGTGGTCGTCCGCCAGGGAGCCAGGCCCCGCCCCCAGGATGAACCGCCCTCCCGACAGCGCGTCCAGCGTCGCCGCCGACTTCGCCAGCACCACCGGATGCCTCGCCGGCGCAATGATTATGGACGTCGCCAGCTTCACGCGCTCTGTGTGCCCCGCCGCCGCCGACAGCGCCGTCAGCCCGTCGTAAAAGGGCCGCGAGAACACCAGCCGGTCCGTCACCGCCAGCGTCTCATACCCCAGCGACTCCGACGCCCGCGCGTATTCCCCGATTCGCCGCGCCGTGAACCGCGACTCGCCCGTCAGGTCGATGATTGGCAGATGTGCGCCATAGAACATATCGCTACTCTCCGCGCCTGCGATACAATAAGAGCATGTTACTCGCCGTCTTCTTTGTTTTAGTATTCATCGCTATATTGTTCGTGGCCTTCTGGTTCGCTCTAGGTCTTTTCATTCAGTGGCTGGATAAGCGGCAAAAGAACCGGCCCGGCGGCGGCCCGCCCGCCTAAACTGCCCGCACCACGCCCGCCAGCGCAGCAACGACTCCTACGGGCTTGCCTCAAGTTCTAACCCTCGCGTTAGAATAGAAGTATGATAGTACCAATCTTACTAGTAGTGCTGTCTGTCGTCCTGTTCTTCGGTGGCCTGGCCCTCTTCACTCTCTGGTCCGCGAAAAAGGCCGCCAGGGCCGGCGAGGGCCGCGAAACCGACGAAACCCCCACCGAGACCAGGACCGGCCCGCCCTCAGGCGGCCACGAAGCCTAAAGCTTCGCCAGCTCCGGTATTCGGCGCGTCATCTCCTGCCCCTCGACTGGTCTAATTGAGTTCGCCATCATGGGCAATGTTGTTAGATAAGTCAACATAAATGCTTCCAAAAAGTCCGCAATCCATCTTTGACCCCCTTTCACGTCCCTGATACACTCATCCTAGAAACCGCCGAGTTACAAAATATGCCAGTCAAAATTGAAGTTAAAAAAGTCGATGGTCGTAAAGTAATGGCACGGCTCCGGGCAAACATCCGTCGTTATGAACGCCGCTATGAGACCTCTTCAGCAGAGATGCTCAAGCTCATCAGCCAAGGTAAAGCCAAAGATACCGTGGAGGTCTTGCGTTGGATGTTCGATTATCACGCTCTTCGAAGGTTCGAAGACGCGATCCGCACCAATGGCAAAACTTCCAACAATACAAAATCATCCAGGAAAAGCGCCTAAGCGAACATCCTTTTGTTGATCAAACCCATCCCAATACCCTTGCCTTTGAAGAAAGGCCAATTGATGATGTTCTCTTTGTACACATGCAGGGTGAGGTTTATTGCAAGCAAGAGGTGATCCTAATAGCTGAGCAGTTGTTTGAAACTCGATTTGTTCGAGGGGTCGTACAGGTGAGAGGCATCCAATTTCGCTATGTGGGTTTTGTGAAGGGTGGCAACCTATTGCTCAAGTATCACAATCTGCACGAGAGTCTGGACGAATACATTCATCGTGCATATTCTCCCAGCAATGGTGAAGAAATTATTTTTGAGACCCTCACCCACTCCCAGTTCCCCACCTTCCCCGAAGTCCTCGACGAGCTGGAACTAATCGCCTCCGCCTAGCCTCTCTTTCCCCTCTCCCTCCTCGTCCCCTCCTCATCCACCTCCCCCTTCCCCTCATCCACCACCACCCCGTAAACGCTCCTCGCAAACGCCGCCGTCACCTTCCCATTCCGCCAGTCCCACAGCACCGACTGCGGGTCCCGCTTCATCGGGTCGCCGTAGCCGCCCCCGCCCGGGTTCTGATGGCGGAACACGTCCCCCTTCTTCAACCGAGTATTTATCTTAGTCGGCAGCGTCTTCTTCTCGCCGTCCGGGTTGAGTATGGACATGGAGCCCGCCCCCGGCTTACCGCCCTCCAGCCCGTAGGGCGGGTTCCTGCGACGGTCAGACCGCCACGTTATCGTCGCCTCCTCCGCCAGCACCTCCCACTCCCGCGCCTGCGCCAGCCCTCCCTGCCACTGCCCCGGCCCCCCCGAGTTTGGCACCAATCCATAGCTCCGCACCCGCACCGGTATTTGCGACTCCAGTATCTCTATCGAAACGTTCGATATATTCGCGCCGACGCTGGCAACACCCCCACGCCCGTCGCCGCCCTTCCACGCTCCGCGCGTTCCGAAAACGTTGTCATAGAACACCTTGACCTTGCCGTCCGGCTGGGCAAAGCCTAGCCGGCCCGTCGACGTGCCTCCCTCGCACCCCGCCGCCACCTTATCCGGCGCGGCCTGGGCCAGCGCCCCCAGCACGGCGTCCAGGATGCGGAAGCTGGTAACACCCCGAGCCGCGCACGACGCCGGGTGCTTCATGTTGGTGATGGTGCCCTCCGGCGCCGTCACCTGCACCGCCCGGAAACAGCCCGAGTTGTTGGGCATGTCCTGGCCGATGGCGCAGCGAATGGCCGCGTAGGCCATCGCCTTGCTCTGGCTCAGCACGCAGTTGATAGCTCCCCGAGTCTGCGGCGACGACCCCGCGAAGTCCACCAGTACGCTGTCGCCCTTGATATGAAGCGTCACGTTTATCTTGATGGGATTATCGCTGATGCCGTCGTCGTCCATATAGTCGGTGAACTGGTACGTTCCTTGGGGCCACGACGCTATCGCCTTTCGAGTTATCCGCTCGCTGTAGTCCATGAGCTCGCGAAGGTACCGCTTCAAAACCTCTTCGCCGTACTCCTCCACCAGCGCCAGGATGCCCTTCTCGCCAATCTTGCACGCCGCGATTTGCCCCGCGAAGTCCCCCATCACCACTTCCGGCGTACGCACGTTTATCTGTATCAGGTCCGACAGGGTGGGATTGATCTGCCCTCGCTCGTACAGCTTCAGAGGCGGTATGCGAAGGCCCTCCTGGTATATCTCCGTCGAATCGTGGGCCATCGACCCTGCGGCCCGGCCTCCCACATCCATGTGGTGCACCACCGCCACCGAGTATCCAAATATGTCGCCGCTGACAAAAATGGGGACGACGCAGAACACGTCCGGCAGGTGCAGCCCGCCCGAATACGGGTCGTTGACGATAATCGCGTCGCCCTGGTAGATGCGCCCGTCAAATTTCTTCATGCACGCCCGCACCGCGTCAGGTATCCCGCCCATGTGGATAGGTATCGCCAGCCCCTGGTCCAGCAAGTCGCCATTGCTGTCGCACAGCGCAGTCGAAAAATCGAAGGCCTGGGTAGTCGTCGGCGACCGTCCCGTCCGCTGCACCGTCAGCATCATCTCGTCGGTTATCGACGACAGCGCGTTACGAATGACCTCAAAAGTTATGGGGTCAAAGCCAGTCGATACCATGCTATTCCTCCCACTCCAGTATCACGTTCCAGGCGCCGTCGCGGCGGGCGCTGCACCCCGGCGGCGCCACAATGGTCGTGTCGTATTCCTCGATAATCATCGGCCCCTTCGTCGCCCCCGACGTCAGGCTCCCCCTCGACACCACCGGGACCTCCACCAGCCCCACATCCCGCCCAAAATACGCCTTGCGGCTCGCGCGATGGACCCGGCCCGAGTACAGCGACGGGCCGATGGCCGTCAAATCCGTCTGCGACGCCGGCGACCGCGTCTGCCGCCCCATAACCCGTATGTTGGTTATCTCCATCGCCTCTTTGTCCGCGCGATACCCATACGTCCTCAAATGCTCCTCCCCAAACACCTCCTCCAGGTCCTTCATCTCCCCCGTCGATGGCACCGGCACCGTCAGCTCATGCACCTGCCCCGCATAGTGCAGGTCGGCATATCGGCTAAACGCTAGGTCTCTCGGCGCGTACCCTTCCTGCTGCAATATCCCAACGGCGCTGGCCTCTAATTCTTTAAAGCTCTGCTCCAGGCTCCGACCGTTGACCGGGCTGGTGCGCATCATCAGCCCTCGAACAAACTCGTACTCCGGGTTGGCCGCCAGCAGCCCCAGGCTGCTGAACAGCCCCGGCGACGCCGGTACAATGACCCGCCGCACGCCCAGCAGTCTCGCCAGCCCCGCGGCGTGCACCGGCCCGCTGCCCCCGAAGGCCACCATGGTAAAGCTACGCACGTCTCGCCCCCGCTCCGTCGTCACCGCCCGCATAGCCCGCGCCATAGCCGCATTGGCGACGGTATGTACGCCGTAGGCCGCTTCCAGCAGCGGCAGCCCCAGCGGCTTGGCGATTCGCTCTTCAAATATTCGCGCCGCTTTCTCCAAATTCATCTTCAAGGCGCCGCCCAGCAGGTACTCCGGATTCAAATACCCCAGCAGCGCGTTGGCGTCGCTGGTGGTGGGGTCGACGCCGCCCCGGTCGTACGCGATAGGCCCCGGCTGCGCCCCCGCGCTTCGAGGCCCCACATGGAAAGACCCTGCACTGTCCAGTGATATGATGCTGCCGCCGCCCGCGCCCACCTCCGCCACGTCTATCGCCCGCACCATCAGCAGATACCCGCCGCCCTTGATAAGTCGGCTGCCCCTGGATATCGGCGCGCCGATTTCGTACTCGCTGGCCTTGTGCGGCTCTCCCTTCTCAATGACCGCCGCCTTGGTTGTAGTGCCGCCCATGTCGAAGCACAGCAGGTCCGGCAGCCCCATCTTCTTCGACAGGTGCAGCGCTCCCGACACTCCCGCCACCGGCCCCGACTCCAGCGAGAACACCGGCGCCTGCCCCGCCATGTTGGACGTCATCATCCCGCCGCTAGACTGCATCACCGATATCGGCGCCTTGATGCCGATGCCCGTCAGCTTCTTCCGCAGCGAGTTCAAGTACGTGTTCATAATCGGCATCAAATACGCGTTGGCGACGGCGGTGCTAGTCCGCTCGTACTCACGTATCCCCGATACGATGTCGCACGACAAGCTGACGAAAAGATTGGGGTGGTTCTGCCGTATGTAATCGCCGATGGCCCGCTCATGCACCGGGTTGATATACGAGTTCAGCAGGCACACCGCCACCGACTCCACACCCTCCCTCAGCAGCACTGCCAGCGCGTCACGAAGGCTCCCCTCGTCCAGCGGCGTCAGCACCTCGCCCTGGGCCGTGACCCGCTCCTCCACCTCCAGCCGCAGGTATCGAGGCACCAGCGGCTCCGGTGGCGTGTAGTGCAGGTCGTAGAGGGTGGGTACCCTAAGGCGGCGCAGCTCCAGCACGTCGCGAAAGCCCCTGGTGGTCAGCAGTCCCGCCTTTGCCCCCTTCCGCTCCAGCACGGCGTTGGTAGCGGCAGTAGTACTGTGGCACACCTCCTGCACCTCCCCCGCCGATACTCCAGCCTCCCTCAAAATCTCCCCCACCCCTTCGACAATCGCCTCCTCGTACCGTCCCGGCGTCGATGACACCTTCTTGACCTTAATCGACCCTCCGGGGCCCATAAGCACCACGTCGGTAAACGTGCCGCCCACGTCCACTCCGATTCGATAGCCTTGCTTCTTACTGATTTTCGCAGCCATGCGCCTGTTCAGTCGTGTTTAGGATTGGATTTCATAATATCACGCCGCTTTGTGGGCGGCGTGAAGCTAGAGGTATTATACCGATTCAGAGCGCTGTTCGGCATTAGTGATAGACTTTATCCCAAAGAAGCTGTTGGAGGTAAGGACACAGTTTCATGACAATAAAGGCAATGTGTCATTCTGAGCGAAGTTCGTACTCGAACGTAGTCGAAGAATCTGTCCTTCCTAGAACCCAGGTCTCACCTTCCACCAGGCGGCCCCAATATTTTTGTAGGGGCGAGGTCGCCTCGCCCATCCCTTGGAACCTTCCCTGAGCACAGTCGAAGTGTCATCTAAACAAATGCCAGGTCTATCACACATAGAAGAATGCTTGTGTATGAACCTTAAAGTTATACTCGAGCCAAGCCCCGAAGGCGGATTCACCGTTTGCGTGCCATCTTTGCCCGGTTGTATCTCAGAAGGAAACACCAAAGAAGAAGCCCTCTCCAACATCAAAGAAGCCATAGAACTCTACCTCGAACCCGCCTAACATGCCTCCTCCCCTCCAAATCCCACTCTCCCCCAACCTCCTCCTCCGCCCCTGGCAGCGCGGCGACGAACCCTCGCTAGTAAAATACGGCAACAACCGCAAAATCTGGATAAACCTCCGCGACTCCTTCCCCCACCCCTACACCATGCGCGACGCCCGCGAGTGGGTCGGCCTCGCCCGCCTCCAGAAACCTCCCGTCACCCAGCTAGCCATCGCCACCAACAACGAAGCCATCGGTGGCATCGGCATGTTCCTTCAAAGCGATGTCCACCGCCGCACCGCCGAGGTCGGCTACTGGCTCGGCGAGCCTTTCTGGGGTCAGGGCATCGCCTCCCGCGCCCTCACTGCCTTCGTCGACTACGCCTTCGCCAACTTCGACCTCGTCCGCGTCTTCGCCGGCGTCTTCGACTGGAACCCCGCCTCAGGACGAGTGCTGGAAAAGTGCGGTTTCACCCTGGAAAGCCGCCAGAAAAACGCCGTCTTCAAAGACGGCAAAGTCATAGACCAGCTTGTATATGTACTCGTAAGGTAGTATCGACAGTCTAACCCCTTAGATGGGCTCTTTGCTTCCCTCTCGCCGTCTGGCCATAGTTTAGCCTTGAGAGCAAAGAAAGAGCTGTCGGCTGCCAAGAAGCTTCCTTCTCCCCTTGTGGGAGAAGGCGCAGAGCCTGTCCTGAGCCTGGTCGAAGGAATGAGGGGTAAACCCTAGGGACACGACCCTTTATCACTTCCACTTACCATGCCGCGCCTATCTCCTATTCCTTCTTAGGGGAAGGTGGCGTCTCTCCTCCCCCTACATCTTCCCCAGCGCCTCCCCCAGCGGCGGCAGGTACACCCGCCAGTCCCCCACAATCGTAAAGTCCGCCGCCTGCGCTATCGGGTGCCGCGCGTTGTTATTAATCGCCACAATGCACTCCGCCTTCTGCAAGCCCACCATGTGGTTGAACGCGCCGCGAATCCCCACCGCCACGTACACCTCCGGTGCTATCGCCCGACCCGTCAGCCCCACCTGCACCTGCTTCGGCAGCCAGCCCGCGTCCGTTACGTTCCGGGTAGCCGCCACCGACGCCCCCATCCTCCTCGCCGCCTCCCGCACCACTGCCACCCCCTCCGGCCCCCCGACACCCATCCCCATACCCACCACCCGATGCGCCTTCTCCAACTCCGCCCCCCTCGCGTCCTCCACGCGATGCGACGATACCAGCCTCAAAGGCTCACCAGCCAGGGAGTCCACTTTCAAACGCTCCAGTTCCCATTTAGCCCCCTCTTCGGCAGGCAGCGCTTCCAGCACCCCCGGCCGCAGCGTGCACAAATAAGGCGTGGTCTTGGACAGTATCGGCGCGACTACATTTCCACCCAGCGCCGGCTTCAACTGCACCAGCCTCCCCTCCACATCTGTCTCCAGCCCGATGCAGTCCCCAGTCAGCCCCAGCCCCAGCCGTGCCGCCACCCGCGATAACACATCCCGCCCATTTGCCGTCGATGCCGCCAGCAACGCGTAAGGCCGCCGCTCGTGTAAAAACCCCGCCAGCGTCGCCGCCACCGACGGGCTGATGACATGCGCCCCGTCCGTCTCCAAAACCATAACTCGGTCCGCACCCTGTGCCGCCAGCACCTCGCCATCCTGCGCACTAGCCTCGCCGATAATTAGCGCCACCACTTCCGACTCCAACGTCTGCGCCAGCTCCCTCGCCGCCCCCAAAATCTCAAAACTCGCCTGCCGTAGTTGCCCACCCGACCTCTCCACCATCACCCACACCGCCCTCTCCTGCCTCCCCGGGAACCGACGCATCGCAGGCGTATCCACAGCCTCAGCCGCCGTTGCCCCCTTCTCCCTCAACCCCTCAACTACCTTCCGCGCCGCCGACACAGGGTCCGGGTCCTCGATAACCCGTCCCAACCTCTGCGGCTGCAGCAGCCGTATCTCCGCCACCACCGTCGGCGACCCCGCCGTCCCAAACACCGACGCGTCCACCGATAATTGCGACGCCGTCACCTGCTCCACCGGCCTCGACTGCGCCTCCGCTATCGCCTGCCGACGGGGGTACACCTCCTTCCCCAACCCCTCGTCCGCCGTGACCACCGCAGGCAAGGCGCACTGAATAACCTCATACCCTTCGTCGGTAACCCGCTCAACGGTTATCAGTTTAGATGCGGCATCATAGTCCAGCTTCCGCACCCGGCTCACATGCGGCCAGCCCAGAAACTCCGCCATCTCCGGCCCCACCTGCCCCGTCTCGGCGTCGGTGCTGTTCCGTCCGCAAAAAATTAGGTCGAATTCTCTATCCTTCAGCGCCATCGACAGCGTCCGCGCCGTCGCCAGCGTGTCCGACCCCGCCATCGCCCGGTCCGATATCAAAATCGCATCGTCGGCCCCCGCCGCCAGGCAGTGCGCCAGCGCATCCTTCGCCTGCGGCGGCCCCATGGTCACCGCCGTGACCCTTGCCCCCACCTCTGACTTCAGCCGCACCGCCCTATCCAGCGCCATCAGGTCGAAAACATTGACCTCCAGCGGCACGCCCTCTCGAATAATCCGCTTGTTCTCATAATCAAACCCCACCTTGGACAGTAGCGGCACCTGCTTAACACATACGGCAATCTTCATTAAATGACCTGTAATTGAGTTACGATACGCTTCTCTAGAAAAAAGAAGTGTACTGTCATTCTGAGCGAAGTCTGTACTCAGACGCAGTCAAAATATCTATGCCCAGCACTAGCCTTAACCCTGGCCCCTTTCTCTGGCCTTCTCCCCCTTGATGGGCTGACTGGGGTATGAAAACCTTGGGCCAAAGCTATAGATTCCCCGGATGGGGCAAAAGCCAGCGGGTTGCCCAGTTGCCAAAAGGCTGGCAGGGGCACCAAAATTGGCTTTGTCCAAGCTCCAAGCCTTCCTTTCCTGGCTTGCCGCAATGCTCTTTGCTAACCCCAGCACACGTGAGCCAGATACAAAACATACCCCAGTGAGCCCTTGATGGGGGAGAATAGAAGAGAGGGTGAAACACTAGCTCCACAATGCTTTATCAATACAGCCTCACACTAGTGTGGGAAGGGCGGGGCACCGCACCCTTCTTTTCATCCGTGTCGGTGTCCTAATTAGGTATCTCGGAACTCCTTCAGAATGACAATTGGCCCCTCTACACGTGCGGGAACGGCTCCTTAATCCCCAGCCCTGTCAGTATCGCCAGCACCCGCTGCCCCGGCTTGATAACCCCCATCTTCACCAGCTTCTCCACCCCCGCAATCGTCGTCGCCGACGCCGCCTCCACAAACAACCCCTCGCTGGCCGCCAAAAATCGCTGCCAGTGGGCAATACGCTCGTCCGGCAGTCCCACGGCCCGTCCTCCCGTCTTCTTGCACCCCTGCGCCACCAGGCTGGGCCGGGGCGGGTTCTTCACCGTAATCCCGTTGGCGATGCTCTTCGACTCCCCCTCGTAAGCCGTCCACCGCTTCCCCTCGTACGCCGCCACCAGTGGCGACGTCTCTTCCGCCTGCACCGCGTGTAACGCCGGCGACTTCTTAATGCGTCCGTCCTCCAACATCTCCTTCATCCCTCGATACATCCCCATGTGTATCGACCCGTTCCCCACCGGTATAACGATGTGGTCCGGCATCGGGTTCATCTGCCCCGGCAGCTCGTACGATATCGTCTTCTGGCCCTCGATGAAGTAGATGCTCTTGCTATATCGAAGATGCAGCACGCCGCTGTCCTCGGCAAACTTTCGCGCCGCCTCGTACACCTCCTCGCGAGGCCCCTTGACCCACCGCACCTGCGCCCCGTGAAAGGCAATCGCCTGCGACTTCAAATAATTGCGGTTCTTGTCTGGAATAAAGGCGTGAAATGTGACTCCTCCCGCCGCGCAGTAGGCCGCAAAGGACAACCCTCCGTTCCCTCCCGTCGCCTCCGACACCGCCTTCACCCCGGTGTCCTTCAGCGCCGACACCAGCGCCGCGTTCCCCCTATCCTTGAACGACCCCGTGGGGCTGAAAAACTCCAGCTTCCCCCACAGGTCGCTCAGCCCCAGCGCCTGCCCCACCTTGCGAAGCTGATACACCGGCGTGTTCCCCTCGCCTAACGTTACGTGGTTGGCCGGGTTGTTTATCGGCAGCGTCGGCACATATCTACCCAAGCCGCTCTTCCCTTCCAACACCCGCGATGACACTTTCGCCGGAGCATCGTACTTAGCCTCCAAAAGCCCCTGGCATTTCGAGCAGAAAAGACTGTATTTGGAACTGTCTTGCTGTTGCCCGCACTCGACGCAAAATAGCTTGTATGACATGGCTTACTCCTCCCCCTGTTCCTGAATCTTATGACGCCGGCACAATCCGCAGTATCTTATCATCCCCGGGCTGCGGCGACCCCCTGCCGTCCCGATTGTTGGTGGTGAAGTAGATAAACCCGTCCGGCCCTACCACCACCTCCCTCAGCCGCCCGTACTCCCTCACGAACAGGTCCCCGTGGTTCCGCACCGTGTTATACCCCGGCGCCGACAGCTCGATCCACCGCAGCCGCTGCCCCACCAGCCCGGCGTACACCACCAGCCCCGACCACTCGGGCGGCAGCACCCCGCCTTCCACAGGATAAATAGCCGCCCCAGATGGCGCCCACGTTGTGTTCCCACTGTGCAGCAATGGCGCCTGGTACGGCGCTCCATGCCCGTCTCCCCTTGCCGTCGGCCATCCGTAATTCCTACCAGGCAGTATCAGGTTCACTTCGTCCGTGGCCGACTGTCCATGCTCCGTGGCGAATAGCTGCCCCGTGACCGGATGCCATGCCAGCCCTTGGGGATTGCGGTGTCCATAGGAATACGCCGGCGATCCCGCCAACGGGTTGTCCGGCGGGACCGAACCATCCTTCCTTATCCGCAATATCTTTCCCGCCAGCGAGTCCACGTCCTGGGCCGATTCAGCAAAAGCGGCGTCGCCGGCGGCAATGTACAGCATCCCATCCGGTCCGAATTTTATCCGCCCTCCGTCATGTATCCTCGCCCCCGGTATGCCGTCCAGTATCACCGTAGGCTCCACCGCCGTCTGCCCCGTGTCCCTGAGCCGCACCACCCGGTTCTCCAGCCCATCATCCTCTCCACGATAGCTGTGATAAACAAACAAGTGTCGCGTCGTATGGAACTCCGGGTCCAGCGCTATCCCCAGCAGCCCGGACTCGCTCTCCTCTACTACCCCCTCCACCTCAAAATACTGGCGCACCTGTCCGTTTTGCACCACCTTGATATTGCCACCGCGCTCCGTGACAAACATTCGGCCGTCCGGCGCGAAAGCCAGCGCCCACGGCGTGTCCAGGTCCCCCGCCACCGCCTCCACCCTTATCCCCCTCGACGGCATCGGCGTAGCCGTCATCGTAGCCGTCGGCGAGGGCGCGGCTGTCGCCGTCGGCGTCATGGTCTGTGTAGGTACAAGTGTGCCGGTGTTGGTGGGCACAGGCGTCATCGTAAAAGTCGGCGATGGCGTCGCCGTCGCTCCAGGGATGGGCGTGTCCGTCGGGACAGTCGTCGATTCAGTGTCGCATGAGGTAAGGAGGATAAAAGCCGTAGCCATGATCGCTATCCATACTTTCCCTCGAAACTTCATGCTGCCTCCTAATACCAGTCTCTCAGAGCGTGCAATACACAGCCACCGACGAAGACTATGCCGCACACTTCAGTGTGTCGAGCACCTCTATTTACTATATCAATCGCGAGACCCCGCATGATAATCGGGGCGGTAGGGTACTACATAACGCAACTTGGTTCTAATCTTTATCGGGGAGGTGGGCACTGCACTTCACTCACCCATATACTCCATCAGAATCCCTCAATTAAGCTCCACCACCGTCACCCCGTCCGATGTGTTCCCCTCCCCGGGCTGCGACGATTTTACCAGCGGGTGCTTTTTCAGCCTTTCCCGCACCATGGCCCGCAGCGCCCCCGTCCCATGCCCGTGCAGCACTCGCACCACCGAAAGCCCCCGCAGCACCGCCTGGTCCAAAAACTCCTCCAGTTTGGCCTCCGCTTCTTCATACCTCATTCCGTGCAGGTCGAGTTCCGTCCGCGTCAGCCGTGATACTGGCCTCGAAAAATACACCCCCTCCGGCAGTCGCGGCGCAGACACGTTGGCCTTCTTCTCCACCTGGTGGAACGGCATCCGAGCGCGTATCGACCCCAGCATCACCTCCACCGTGTTGCTCTCCGTCGGCGCCGACGCTACCTCCACCGGCTGCGGCACCCCCCGCACATATACAAAATCGCCGGGCTTCAGCGACGCCTTCCAGTCCGCCACCGGCGACGGCGGCGCCTGCCGCTGCATCGCCTTGATCTCCTGCCGTGCCTTCGCTACCTCCGCCGTCTCCTCTTTTATCGACGGCTTGTCCATAGACGGCTGCGCCAGCGCCCGCTCAGCCCTCTGCAATCGCTTCAGCAAGTCCTCCGCTTGCGACAGCAGTCGAGCGTGGGTCTCCTCCAACATCGCCGACTTCTGCGCCTCCAGCGCCGCCAGCCTCTCCTCTAGTTCGCGCCGCGCCGCCTCCAGCCTCACCCTCTCCTCCTCGGCAATGCGCCGGTGCTCCTCCGCGATGCCCCGCTCCCGCTCCAGCTCGTGTAGCAGCTCCTCCGAGTGCCGGTGCTCCTCAGACAGCAATGACCTCGCGTGTTCCACCGTCTCGTCATTTATGCCCATTCGCGCCGCTATCGTTAGCGCGTAGCTCCGTCCCGGCAGTCCCAGAGTCAACTTGTACGTCGGGAGCAGCGTATTAGGGTCTAACTCCACGCTGGCGTTGGTCATCCCCGGCTGCTCCTGCACGTACGCCGCCACGTCCCGATGGTGTGTCGTCGCCGCGCAGGCCGTCCCTCGGTTGGCGAAATAGCTCAGCACCGCCTTTGCCAGCGCCGCCCCCTCCTCCGGGTCGGTGCTGGTCCCCAGCTCGTCCAGCAGCACCAGCGACGCCGATGTCGCCCCCTCCATAATCTCCCTCAGGCTCTCGATGTGCGAACTGAACGACGACAGCGACCGCTCAATGCTCTGCTGGTCCCCAATATCCGCGTATACTGCGTCGAATATGGTCAAATTGCACTGCCTCGCCGGCACGTGCATCCCCGCCTGCGCCATCGCCGCCAGCAGCCCCAGCGTTTTCAGCGATACTGTCTTTCCGCCCGCGTTGGGCCCTGTCACTAGCAGGACAGTGTTTTCTCCCCCTACCGACACATCCACCGGCACCACCTTCCCCGTCAGCAGCGGGTGCCGCGCCTCCCTCACCTCGATATACCCCCTCTCTCCCTCCACAAACACTGGCGACACGCCGTGCAGCGCCGTCGAATATCTACCCTTCGCCATCGCCAGGTCCAATCGGGCCGCCGTGCGCAGCGATTCTAAAATATCAGCGCTGTAGTACCCCACCTTCACCGACAGCGCCCGTAGCACCCGCTCCTCCTCCCGCTGCACCGCCAGGGTAGCCTCTCTCCACTCGTTGCCTAACCCCACGGCGTGGATAGGCTCCACAAAGGCTGTCGCTCCACTGTCCGACACGTCGTGAACAATGCCGGGCACTCGAGGTCGCATCTCCATCTTCACCAGCAGCACCATGCGGCCATTCCGCTCCGTAATCAGCGGCTCCTGCACAATGCTGCTCCGCTCCAGCCGACGCATCGTGCGTTCCAACGACGTCACCAGCCGCACCCGGCTCTCCTCCGCCTGCGACCTCAGCCACCGCAGGTCCGGCGACGCCTGTTCCGACACGAACCCGTTCTGGTCCACCGACGCCCCCAGCTCCCTCTCCAGCTCCCGCACGTCGGCTATGCTCGCCGCCAGGGACGCCAGCAGCGGCAGCTCTTTCTTCGACGCCAGCGCGCCCCGCAGCGCCCGGCACGCCGACAACGTCTTAAAAATAGTCCACAAGTCCGTCCCCGTTAGCACCCCATCCAACGACGCCCTACGTACCTTCGTTTCGATATCCCCAACACCCCCAAAATCCAGCAGCCCATATGTCTCCACATACTGCCGCGCTTCCTGAGTCTCCTGCTGCGACTGAGCGATGGCTAGGGGGTTGGTAGAGGGCTGTAATCCTAACGCCGCCTGCTTCGCCTCCGGCAGTGACGCCAGCCCCGCCAGCCGCTCCTTCACCTGCGGAAACTCCAATAGATCCAGGCTGCGAGACCGGGCGTCCAGCCTCTCGGGCGATGTCGTTCTTCCCTGCGTCATATCCGCCCCAAAATACCTGGTGTTAATTGAGGACTGAGACGCTTTGAAGATATGAGATGTAACATCTCGGCGGGGGCCTTTGGGCCTTCTCCCGTCTGGTTCTCCCCCTTCGCCTTCCAGGCCGAAGGGGGAGTTAGACGCCGTCCTGAGTATGCCGAAGGAGGGGGTTGTGGTGTCTTTTTTTCTTTCCCCTTCCCGAAGAGGAAGAGGCTGCAAGCTCGCCGTGGCGAGATAAAGGGGATAGTGGCCCCGAATGAGACCAATACCCTACTTTCCGTGCAAAGCCGGGTAAACCTTGGAACTACAAGTCGAGCATTAATATCACTTGCCACTATTGTTCTATCCAGTAAGTGCATGTAACCAGCTAGCATCATATCCGCCCCAGGGCCTCTCTTATCGCCTGCGCCATCTCCTCCGGACGCCTGGACCCCATCATCATCCCCGGCCCGTTGTCCAACTCCAGCTTCACCCCGCGATTGCCGCTCACGTTATACGCCTTCCCCCCCTTGAACCCATA
>VGZZ01000041.1 GCA_016872285.1 SAR202 cluster bacterium
GACCCCCGCCCCGCCCCCTCCGCCGCAGACCGCGGATACCATCGGCGGAAGCAAATCTATAAGTCCGCCGCCTCCATCTCAACCTAGAGCGGGGAGGGGACCGAGCGAAGTACACCACAAACTAGATCATTCAATCGGTGGACTCCGATCTATCGGAGCGAGTTCTAGTGAGCCTTCAGCCCTGAGCGCAGCCGAACGGGGAAGTCCGCCAGAGGCGGACGCAGTCGAAGGACCTAAACCTCGCGGCATGGAAAACGGCTCGTCGCCTCCTCCCTCAATACCCCAGCCCACCGTCCCCACCAACCCCAACCAGGTCCTGGAATCCTCCTGGCTTCAGGTAATCCATGCCTTGCGGCGTCACAAAGGCCGGCGCTTCACCATCGGCCCCCTCCTCAAAGGCTGCCGCACCCCCTATCTCGATAACGATATCATGGTCCTTCCCTTCATGCACCGCGCCATCATGGAAAACCTCCAGTCGGAAATGGAAGACCCCCTCACCCGGGACGCCATGTCCAAAGCCGTCGCCCAGTCCTTCGGCCGGTCCTACGAGCTGCGCATCACCCTCCTCGGTGGCGATGCCGGGGACGGGCGTCCCGCCTCCGCCACCAGCCACCTGGTCCGCGCCGCCCGCGCTCTGGGCGGCAAAATCATAGAGGAGCTAAAAGTACCTAATGATGAACAAGCAGTTCCTTAAACAGGCCCAGCAAATGCAGGCCCGCCTCGCCCAGGCCCAAACGGAAATCGAACAGGCCAAGGTGGAAGGCTCCGCCGGCGGCGGTGTCGTCAAAGTCGTCATGACCGGCAAGCAAGTCCTGGAGTCCGTCACCATCTCCCCCGAAGCCGCCCAGGACGTGGAACTCCTTCAAGACCTAATACTAGCCGCCGTCAACGACGCCTCCACCAAAGTCCAGGACATGGTCTCCAAAAAAATGGGCGCCGTCACCGGCGGCATGAAAATCCCCGGCCTAATGTAGCCGCCCGCCTGATGCCCTCTCCCCCTTCGTCATCCCAGCGTACGCTGGAATGCAGTCTCTCCCTTCACGGAGGCCGGGAGGGGGGCACGTCATTTCGACCCGCCTCAGGCGGGAGAAACCTCAACGCGCCGTCCGCCACCATCACCTCCCGTGGTCATTGCCTATGCCCTCCCCAAGCGTCGGCGAAACATTCCAAGGCTAGGTAATGAAACAAGGCCTTTTTGTCATCCTGAGCGAAGTCGGTACTCCGACGCAGTCGAAGGATCTAATCACCGTGTCCGCTGTCACATTCCGTCTAACTCTTCCCTCGCCCTTTTCCTCTGACTCCCGCTAGCGCCGCCTCCAGCACCCGCGTCAACTCCTCCTTAGTCACTGCCCTCGCTCCACTTTGCCCCATAGCCTCCAACAGTACCTTCCGCGCAAACGTCGATGGCCCTACACCTTCCTTGGCCGCCACATCCCTCAGGCGCGTTAACTCCTCCCCGCTCAGCCTCACTGCCAAAAACGACGACCGCCTCTCTTTTGCCTTAGGCTTACTTACCCTTCCCCTCTTGCCCTTAGCGAACGGCCCTTGCGCTTCCCAATACTCAATCTCCTCTTCTAAAGTCTTGAAGATAGGTATCGCAGCTTTCGTTTTGTTTGTCATATGTTGCCTACTCCCTTTTCGACATCCGCCGTCGATAGCTAGCTTTATAGTTATCACTCATCTCAAAGGCCGTAATTGGTCGGAACCTTCCCCTCCCCAAATCTTCAACTATCACGTTTAGATATCTGCCTGCATCAGACTGCCCACTCAGTACATAGCGTCCGCCATGCTCACTCCTAGCAAAATGAAAACCGAAACACACATCCTCCACTTCTTCGGGTGATACACTGTGCCTGGCTATATGCTTTATATTCCTATCGTCCCATTCTAGTTCAACTATATTCATAGTTTATACAAAGAGTATCACAATGTGATACATATATCAACAGGTGCCTACCTCAATCAAAAATAAAAGGCCCCAATACGGGGCCTTTTGCACCATAGTTACTCTCTTGCTACTTCTGCTTCCTCTTTACTACCCTCCTCACCGCTCCCGCCACATCCTTAGCCGTCAGCCCGTACTTCTCCAGCAGCTCCTCCGCCTTCCCCGACTCCGCGTACCGAGTCAGCGCCACCATCTCCATCGGCGCCGGATGCAGCCGGCCCAAAACTTGGGCCACCCTCGCCCCTAAGCCCCCATGTATATAATGCTCCTCCGCCGTCACTATCGCCCCCGTCTCCCTCGCCGCCGCAGCAATTGCCGCCTCGTCCAGCGGCGCTAGTGTGTGCATGTTCACCACCCGGCACTGCACCCCTTCCTGCGACAGCGATTCGGCAGCCTTCAGCGACGCCCCCGCCATTGACCCCGTCGATACAATCGTCGCGTCCTTCCCCTGCCTCAGCACGTCCGCCTTGCCCAGCCTGAACTTGTACTCCGGCCCGTGTACCACCGGCGTCGCCGGGCGATATAGTCGAATATAAAACGGCCCCTTAGTCTCCGCCGCCGCCCTCACCGCCTGCGCCGTCTCCACCGCGTCCGATGGCGCTACCACCGTGAACCCGGGCAGCGAGCACGCCAGCGCCAGGTCCTCTATCCCCTGCGCCGATACCCCGTCCTCCCCTACTAGAAGGCCCGCGTGAGTGCATACTATCTTCACGTTCAAATGCGGCTGGGCCACGCTTATCCGGATCTGGTCGAATGGCCGGCACATTCCAAATACAGCAAACGTGCTGACAAACGGAATCTTCCCCGTCGACGCCATCCCACCCGCCGCGCTCACCATGTTCTGCTCCGCCGGCCCAAAGTCGAAGAACCTGTCTGGGAACTCCTTCGCGAACAACGACGCGAACGTCGACTTGTTCAGGTCTCCCCCCAGCACCACTATGTTCCGGTTCTGCCGCCCCAACTCCACCAGCGTCTTCCCAAACATCTCCCTCGTCGATGCGTTAGTAAATGTCGTTACCATTTATATACCTATATGTCTAGTATCAATAAAGGCTTGAGGTGAATAGCTAGAGCTGACGGCCTACAAGATAATTCCTTCTCCCTTGATGACGGCTGTTGCTAATTGCGATGCCGCCTATCATTGCCAGGCCTTCCTTTTATCCTTTCTCCCCGTTGATGGGGGAGAACAGAAGAGAGGGTGAAACACTGGCTCCAACAATACTTTATCACTGCCAGTCGTCTCTGTTTTCTTTTCCTCTTCCTATCGGGAGAATTAGCAACACCCATCTTGATGGGAGAAGGTGCAGGTTGAGGGGTAAAACCCTGGCACTACGCTCCGTCCGTCAGGCATAAAAACCCTCCCAAGAGCCCTGCACATCCTATCCTCTCCCCCCTTGAGATCGAGCACTCTATCTCCATTCAATCGCAAGATCCCGATAGCATCGGGAGGGAGAGTTAGAGAGGGGGGTCGGGGAGATAAGGCGGGGGTCACGCCAGCTCCGCCATCGCCCGCTCGTACTCCTCCTTGTTCGTCGCCGCCCCGTGAAACGCCGGGTTGTTCTCCATAAAGCTCACGCCCTTCCCCTTCACCGTCTTGGCGATAATTACCGCAGGCTGACCCCTCGCCTTCGACGCCTCCTCAAAAGCCTCCAGCAGCCGGCTTATGTTATGCCCGTCCGTCTCAATGACCCTCCACCCAAAAGCCCGCCACTTGTCCGAAAGTGGCTCCAATTTCATCACCTCGTCCGTCCGGCGGTCATTCTGTATCCCGTTCCGGTCCACAATCGCCGTCAGGTTGTCCACTCCATAATGCGCCGCCGACATCGCCGCTTCCCATACCTGCCCCTCATCCTGCTCCCCGTCTCCCAGCAATACATACGTCCGGTAGCTCTTCTTGTCCAATCGAGCCGCCAGTGCGCACCCCACCCCAAAAGACAACCCCTGCCCCAGAGACCCCCCGCTAAAGTCCACCCCCGGCGTATCCAGATGCGCGTGTCCCTGCAAACGGCTGTTTATCTTCCTAAATGTCCAAAGCTCGCTCTCCGGGAAAAACCCGCGCTTGGACAGCGCCGCATACAGCCCTGGCGAAGCGTGGGCCTTGCTCAAAATAAACCGGTCCCTGTCCTCCCACAGCGGCTCCTCAGGTCTAATCCTCATCACACGAAAATACAGCGTCGCCAGAATATCTATCTCCGACAGCGACCCTCCAGGATGCCCGCTATTCGCCGCAAACGTCATCTTGACAATGTGCCGGCGCATCTCTTTTGTGATAGCCTCCAGCTCCGTCACCTTCGGCCCGCCGCTAGATGAAAAAGCCTCGGAACTCTTGGACTCCGAGGCCCCTCGGTCACGATTTTGTCCGCCTTGGCCTGCCAACTAACGCGCCTCCTCAGTTTTATGGGCCAATCGCGCCGATTATAACAACGCCCCCATATAGTGTCTACCTCACCTCTCTTCTAGAAATTACACATCATTTGAGAGAAGCCAGGAATTTTAAGTCCCACCCGCCTGTCACACCTCATATTGCTAGTCTCGGCCTCCCCAATGTTCCTTCTGGTTCCCCTCTTCTCCTCTTGCAAGAGGAGAAGAGGGAGTTAGGGGGTGATGAGGTGATCTTAATTTCTCTTTCCCTCTTCTCCCGACTACGGGAGAAGAGGGATAAAGGGTGATGAGGGCGCCCCGATTGGAGAGAGGGCCACTATTTTCGTTCAAAGCAGGCCGTCCCTTAATAGAGCAAAGCTCCCCTCCCTCAATAGGCCTAATGGCTTAGCAGCATAGGCCTAAGCTATTGACCATTGATTAGTATTTATTGCCAGTGAATAGCTGTAAGCAACTTGCTCCAATTAAAGAGAAAACATTTTGCTTAACACCATCGGACATCCAGGCCGCAAGCGCGGCCAACCCAAAGACCAAACGTGGAGGTACCCTCAATGCGACAGCAGCAATGGTATCGGTTGCTTTGCATGGGGGACGCTAGGCTACCTGTTACAATTCTCATGTTCATGGCTAAAAGGCTGTTTAAGCCAGCTAGACTTATTTGCACATGAGAAATCGACTGAGACACCTTTCGTCCCAAGAATGGCTCGCCATTGCTGGCCTCTTGTTCGCTGGCATGTTGTTTCTAGCTCCACACGCCTTCGACGGTGTTCCCATGTGGCTTACTAAAGTAGCCTTCTTCCTGTTGGTGGCCCTTTTTATTGTCGCCATCTGTGCCGCTTTCGATACAAAAGGCAAGGTGAGCCGATGGATAAGGACAAACAAAGTTAAACCTGGCTATCAGGACAATAAGGAAATGACACCAACCCTTGCTGGGAATTTCCGCTACTTACTCAATCTCGTTTGGGAACACATGCTACCGCGAATCTTAACTGAACTTGACGACGAGGCGTACTTAAAGCGGACACGGGCACAAAACAGAAGAAGAGGTAAGAGCCTTAATTCAGTATGGACTCGCATCAATGTATGGATCAAAAAAATAAGGCTGAAAAGAATAGTAAATCAGCACCATGCGGCCATTGTAGATTTATTAAACAGACAACCCCACAGGGATAAGTTGCCGAAGTGGTACACGGAACAAGACCGAGATGAAGCCAAGATGTTGCAGGATGAACTGGCTGCAAAACTTATACAGCTAGACGAGGCAATACAAAAATGTGACTACCGCTCTATTGAGAACTGGCAAGGACATTACGCCAAAGCGATGGCTTATTGGGGCAATGTTCTAAAAGAAATCCGAGGTGAAATTAATAGAATTCACGATGATGCTGCTACCGCAGTAAGGGTCATAACATGACCAAACCTATACATCCAAAGCCAGAAGTCCCTGTACCAAATACCCATATCCGTTACGGCTACTCCCGCAAGCGTGTCCCTATCTACATGGATAAAGCCACTGGCAAGACTTACACGGCCAACGGCGCAATGCCTGGGAGACGGGTTAAGCCTGAGATTGTAGGGTCTGCTGTAGCCCTCTTTTATCGTGGCACTCCCCTAGATGAAATAGCCGAGCAATTTGAGCACCAGTACGACTTCAGACCGTCCAAGGCCACAATTTATGAATGGGTAACTGATTACACAAAACTAGCTAGGGATAGGCTTGGAAGTCTAAAGGCAAGGACAGGCAACACCTGGGTCTGTGATGAATCGGTCTACATAGCTGGCGGGGAGAAATTTTGGCACTACAACGTGCTTGACCGAGACAGCCGCTTTTTGCTGGCTTCACACTTAGCCCGTACTCGGACAATAAAACAGACCGAGATAGTCTTTCAGAAGGCCAAAGAAGCTGCCCATAGCAATCCAAAGAGAATCATCACTGATGGAATGACGGCTTACCCAGAAGCCATTGAGAGAGTCTTTGGCGGGGATACTCAGCACGTAGTTTCTGAAGGCTTAACGGCCAAACTCAACAATAACCTGTCTGAACGGATGCAAGGCACTTTCAGACAGCGTACCAAGACTATGCGAGGCTTTCAGGACAGGCAATCAGCCCAAGATTACTTTGATGGGTACAGGATTCATTACAACTTCTTTAGGGGTCACGAGAGCCTAAAGAATCGCAGGCCAGCAGAGATGGCGGGATTGGAGACCAGTTTAGAGTCTTGGGAAGACGTAGCCCGACTAGACGTACGGCCCTTCAGCTATGAACGGGTGAAGCTAGAGAAGGAACGGGCATTAAAGCCTAAGCCTGTCTATCCCAGACGAGTCTTTATCCAAAGGAGAAGGAGGCTTTAGGCTACCCATGCTAAGCAAACGGAACCTGCCTCCAAAGACGGTTCTGGCGCGCAGCGTAAGTCCTCCGAAAGTGTATCTGAAGACGATTCTAGTTAGCTGGTGTACAATCGTTTCAGCTTCATAGAATCAGGGCGTTGTAAAAGGCGGTGAGTAAGGACATGTTGCCGCTGGAGCAAGTTCGGGGGGGGGGCGGATTGTATTAGCCCGGCCATCCGTATCTCCTCAAGCCGCCTCGCCTCAAAAGTCGGTCCTCCCCATTACCATCATCCCAATAGGGGCCTTTCAGTATTGACTAGTGGCAAAATTGGTGCTATGACTTTTTTATATATCTTCTCCATCGTAGGACATACCCCGGGCAAAGAGGCGTCTTATGGCCGGGGATAAATTCAAAAAGCAGCTCTCCTCTCTTCAGAAAGAGATCAAAGGTCTTCAACGCCGTGAGGCCTACCGCACTGGTCAGGGGTCCCTTAGTGAGGACCATCCAGACGTCCTCCCAGACCTGGAAACCGCCATCATGGAGCTGTCCACCGCTGAAGAGGAACTGCGCCAGCAGCAAGAAGAGCTTGAGGCCGCCATTGTGGCCTTGCAAGCCGAGCGCCAACGCTACCGCGAACTCTTTGAATTTGCCCCCTCAGGCTACCTCGTCACCGATACACACACTAAAATCATCGAGGCCAACCACAGCGCCGCCCAGCTCCTCAACGTCCCCGCCGCCAACCTCGCAAACACTCCCTTCATCAACTTCGTCCTCCCCGGCGACAAGAAAGCCTTCCGCGACCGCCTCGCTCGCCTCATCGAAGACGACTTCCCAACCCCCGAGGACAATCTCGAATGGGTTGTACGCCTCCTCCCAGTGGAAGGACTCCCCCGCGACGTCTTCCTCAACGCCGTCCACATCCCCGCAGGGGAAAACTCCTACGCTACCATCCGCTGGCTCCTCCACGACGTCTCCGGCCGCAAGCGTGAAGAGGCAGACCGTCTCCGTATCGTTCGTGACCTAGCCTCCCGCGCCCGCTCCTAACCCCCCGTCCTCCTCTCATCCGTCATATCGACCCGCCTCTGGCGGGAGAAACTTCAATGTACCGTACGGCAACAACGCTCCATCCTGCCAACCCGAATCTCGCGCTGTCATTCCGAACCCTGTACTCGGGGCGACGAGGAATCTACTATGACGGAAACCCACATCGGCTATCACAAGTCACGCCCCAACTGTCCCTCTCCTATCAGGTTCTCCCCCTTCAGCCTGGAAGAGCCTGGCCGAAGGAAGGGTTGTGGTGTTTTTTTAGCTTCTCCTTCTTCCAGCAGGCTGTACCCAGTCCCGATACAGTCGGGGAAGAAGGGGTCAGGGGATAATGGTATCCCGATTAAGAACAAGGCTAGCTCCCTCAAGTAGGCCCCTTTCGCCCCAATCCGCCCTCTGCTAGAATCCGCCCACCTAACATAACCTCACACCAGGGAGGCCTCCCATGCCAGCCAAATGGATAGACCTTAAAGTCGACGGCAAGACCATGCCCGCCTACGTCGCCGATCCCGAAGGCCCCGGCAAGCGCCCCGCCGTCGTCGTCATCCAGGAAGTCTTCGGCGTCAATTCCAATATCCAGGACCTCACCAACCGTGTCGCCAATGCCGGCTACGTCGCCATCGCCCCAGACCTCTTCTGGCGAGGCGGCGCCAAGCGCACCTTCGGCTACGGCCAGGCCCCTGACGCCGACGCCCGCGCCAAGGCCGTCGCCGCCTTCCGCGACGACGAAATCGTAAAAGATATCAACGCCTCCATCGACTGGCTGCGCCGCCATCCCAACGTCGGTCGGGGCGGCATCGGCATCACCGGCTTCTGCGTCGGCGGTCGCATCACCTACCTCGCCGCCGCGCGATGCCCTGAAATCGCCGCCGCCTCCGTCTACTACGGCGGACGCATCTTCCTCCCCTTCGGCGAAGGCCCCTCTCCCTTCGACCTCACCTCCAAAATCAAGTGCCCTGTCATGGGCAACTTCGGCGAGCTCGACAAAAACCCCACCCCTGACGAGGTCCGTAAAATCGAGGCCGCCCTAAAGCAGCACAAAGTCCCCTACGACTTCAAAATCTACCCCAACGCCGACCACGGCTTCGTCTGCGACGAGCGCTCCAGCTACCACGCCGAATCCAACCGCGACGCCTGGTCCCGCACCCTCTCCTGGTTCGCCCGCCACCTCCACCCCGAAAAATAGCCCCGTCCCTCCTCTACCTCCTTACCCCACTTCTTGTGGGGGAAGGATAAAGGTCGAAGACTCGCCGTGGAGAGATGGTAGCCTCCCCTTCCCATCAGGTTCTCCCCCTTTTCCTCGTGAGGAAAAGGGGGAGTTAGAGGGGGAATTGGTGCAATCTTTATCTTTCCCTCTCTTCCCGCAGGAAGAGAGGGACTAAGGGTGAGATGGTATCCCGATCAGACAGACGCCGGCATTCTAGCCACCAAGTCCTGAGACCCCACTACCCCTACGCATACGGCCCCAACGCCATCCCTCCCAGCAAATGAATATGCCCGTGCTCCTGGCTCTGCATCGCGTCCCGCCCTACGTTCGACACCATCCTGTACCCACCCGGGCACACCTTCTCCCCCATCATCACCAGCGCCCTCCCCAGCCGCTCCATCACCGAATCCCTCCACATCTCCGACTGCGTCATGTGCTTCTTCGGTATCGCCAGCAGCATCACCGGCGTCCACGTCAATCGATTTGATATCACAATCACATCCTCATCCTGATAATGCACCGTCGCCGGCTCCCGCCCCGCAATAATCTCGCAAAACACGCAATACCTCTTCTGTGTCATCTCACCGCTGTCCGTACGGCAAAGCCTTCGGGAAACATCCCACCGCTTCTATTTGCTTGGGCGTGCGCTCCAGGAAGCTGAGTCATGAGGTGCCCTACCACGCTCCTTCTGGCCTACTCCCCTTTAAACGCCTGATGTCAGTTGAAGATATTGATATTCATAAAAGAACTGAGTCCCTCCAAGGAAATTCCTTCTCTCCTTGCGTTGAGCTCCTTGACTTGTATCAATACGAAATCCCGATGTTAATCGGGAGGAGAAGGCGCAGGTCGAAGACTCGCCGTGGAGAGTTGAGGGGTGAAACCCTAGCACTACAAGACATCTGGCGGTCTTGAGTCCACTGCCCCCTTCTGATCCCTTTCTCCCTTGGTTAAGACTAGGGGAAGGGGATGGACTGGGTGAGGATTTCTTACCGCCACCTTCGAGCAAATGGAACTCCCCTACCGGCCCCTGGGCTGCCGCTTCTGCTCTGATGCCCTGCCGCCCTTCTGCGAATCCCTCCGGTCCGGCGCCGCCAGCGGCAGCCAGTTCACCAACGTCACATCCTTCAGCCTCGACGCCAGCCTCGGCTGCGCCTTCTCCATCTGCTCCATCGATAGATTCGTCGTTATAACCATCGGCAGCCTGTGGTTATGCCTATGCACCGTAATCTGGAACATCTTCTCCTGAGCCCACGCCGTGCTGCTCTCCGCCCCCATGTCGTCCAATATCAAAAGCGGCACCGTCTTCACCATCTCAAACAGCTGGTCATATTCCACAGGGCTGTTCGGGTTGAACGTGGAACGCAGATGGTCCAGCAAGTCCGGCACCATGGTGAAAAACACCATCTGCCCCAGCCTGATCCTCTCCCCCGAAATCGCCACCGAAAGGTGTGTCTTCCCGCAGCCGTTAGGCCCCGTTAGCAGCAGCCACCCCTGGGCATCGCTGGCGAAGCTCTTGGCCGCTATCAACGCGTGCTGCAATGTCGACCGCTCTTCCGCGTCCGCCCCAGGCGCGTTGACCTCAAAACCCTCAAAGGTCATCCGCGACAGCATCTCCTCCGACAGTCCGCTGAACCTCTGCAGCATCTCCTGCCGTTGCGGTGCCGTCTTCTCCCGCTGGCACCGGCATGGGAAAACCTGACCAAAGTCCGGGTGTCCCCTGGGCGCCTTATGGCTTACCCATCCCAGCCCATTGCATACCGGGCACTCATCTCCACCGTCATCTTTAGGTTCCGGGTAGCTTCCCCCGCCGTTGGACGTACTCTTTGAGGTGGCGTTTACGGTCAGTCGCTTCAGTATATTTCCCAGACTTTCCATCTTGCTTCCCTTCGGCTTTCCACCTCTTAAGTATTGTCTCTACATACCGCCAGTTTCTAGCTCCCACCCTTTCCGCCTCAAAAAACGCCTCCCTTATCCACTCCTCAGCATATTCCTTTTCCGCTTCCCGCAATATATCCACCAGAGTGGGAGATATCGTCAAATTTATCGTTTTCTGATAAAGCTCAAAGATATTCGGCCTCTTTAACGGCAATTCTACCACCCCGTC
Source organism: SAR202 cluster bacterium (assembly GCA_016872285.1). Classification (NCBI taxonomy): domain Bacteria; kingdom Bacillati; phylum Chloroflexota; class Dehalococcoidia; species SAR202 cluster bacterium. Next base: position 11,009 of record VGZZ01000041.1, read on the forward strand.
CTCCCCCACTATCCCTTCCGCCGCCGACAGCCCCTTGGCAATGGCGTGTGCCAACGCCCGCCTGTCCGTCTCAATGTTCAGCACAAATATCGGCGTCGCCCTCCCGTCCGATGACGCCACTCCCCTCGCGAAAATCCCCTGCTGCACCGCCCTCCCCATAATTTGCCCCACCACCTCCAACCCCAGCGGCGCCAGCACCGGGTCCTGCGCCAGCTCCGTCAGCGTCACGTATCGAAAAGCTCCCTTCTTGCGGTGTAAGTGCCACAAAGTCCTCAGTATGCACTTCAGCTCCCTCACGTCCTCCACCGACTGCAAGACGTTACCCAGCAGCGGGTCCGGCACTGGTGTAAAGCTGGTCCCCCTCGGAAACACCGGCGACGTCACGGCGACGCGTATTCCAGGTCCAGCGGCGCCGGCTCAAACCGCACCAGCCGGTTGTTGAACAGCAGCTTGAACGTGTCCGTCGGCCCGTGCCGGTGCTTCGCTATGATTATCTCCGCCACGTTCCTCGGATATATCGTCCCCTCCGGGTGCCGCTGCATCCACTCCTCCTCCGTCACATACAGGTCCTCGCGATATATAAACATCACCACGTCGGCGTCCTGCTCGATGCTCCCGCTCTCCCTCAGGTCCGACAACTGCGGTCGATGTGTCGGTCTCATCTCCACCGCCCTGCTCAACTGCGACACCGCCAGCACCGGGATGTTCAGGTCCCGCGCCAGCCCCTTCAGCGCCCTGGAAATCTCGCTTATCTCCTGCACTCGGTTGCTCCCCCGGCTCCCCTCCATGCTGATAAGCTGCAAATAGTCCACCACCAGCAGGTCCAGGTTCCTCTCCATATGCAAACGGCGCGCCTTAGCCCTCATCTCCATAATCCCCTGCAGCGGCGTGTCGTCAATGTATATCGCCAGTTCGGAAAGTCCCCCTATGGCGCTGATAATCCTCTGCTCATCTTCTGCGGAGTATAAACCTCGGCGCAAGAACTGCGTCTCCACTCGCGACTCGCTGGCCAGTATCCTCAGCGCCAGCTGCTCCTTGCTCATCTCCAGGCTGAATATCCCCACCGTGGACTCGCCCTTGGCTGCGCTCACCGCCATGTTTACCGCCAGCGTGCTCTTCCCAACGCTGGGCCGCGCCGCCAGTATCAACAGGTCGGAAGGCTGCAGCCCTCCCAGCACCTCGTCCATCGAATCGAATCCCGTCGCCACCGGCGCCTTGATCTTGACGTTTGGCTCCACCAGCGCCGACCTCTCCTCCAGGTACTGGTCCAGTATCTCCCGCAGGGCCACAAACTCCCGCCCCGCATGGCCGGACCTCACCCCGAACAGCAGGTTCTCCGCCCTGTTCAGCGTCGCCACCTCGTCCGACGTCCCGTCATACCCCATGGCCGCTATCTCAGACGCCGCCCTAATCAGCCTGCGCATAGTCGCCGTCCTGGCCACAATCCGGGCATAGTGCTCCACATGCACCGACGTCGGCACCGCCGATACCAGATGGCTTAGATAGGCCGCGCCCCCCACAGGGTCCAGGCGGCTCTTCAGTCCCAGTTCGTGGGTGACGGTAACCTGGTTTACGGCCTCGCGCCGCTGGAATAATGCAATGCACGCCTCATAGCAGAAGGCGTTGCGCTCTCGATAGAAGTCCTCGGGCTTCAGCAGGTGAACGACCTTAAGGATAGCCTCGCTGTCTATCAGCAGCGAACCTATTACCGCTTCCTCCGCCTCCACGTCGTGGGGCTGCAGCCGCTCTTGGTACATCGCGACCTCATTAACGTTGGAAGCCTACAATGAAGTCAAGGCGAAAGTATTGCGATTACTTTTAGAAAAATTCCTAAATTTTGGACAAAAGAAGAACCCGCCGTTCCTGCCTCGTATGACAGGCGGGCGGGATCTCTGTTTCCATGTTGGTTTACTAAGTAGGTTTTGGCCTACTTCTCCTTTTCTTCCTCGGTTTCCGCCTCTTCCCTCTCCTCACCCTTCTCCTCCGGTTCTTCCGGCTCCTCCAGCACCAGCGTCTCGCCCTCCGCCTCCGCCACCACCGTTATCTCCGGCGCCACTTCCTGGTGCAGCCGCAGGCTTACCTTATACGTCCCCGGCTCGCGAATCGGCTGGCTTAGCTCAACCACCCGGCGCTCTACCTTCTGGCCTGTGGCCGCCTCCAGCTCTTCAATAATCCTCGTTACAGAAATCGCGCCGTAGTACTGGCCCGTCGGCCCCACCCGTCCCCGCAGCTTAAGCGTAACCTCGCCCATCTTACCGGCAACACTCTTCGCCGCTTCCATCTCCTGATTGCGCCGCACCTCGGCAACCTTTTCTATCTTGTTGACCCTCTTCAACGTCTCGGGCGTGGCCGCCGTGGCCAGCTTCTTGGGAAAAAGATAATTCCTCGCATAGCCGCGGGCCACCTCTTTCACCTCTCCGGCGTTTGCCACGTTAGTTACATCTTCCAGAAACAGTACTTGCACGAAAGCACCTCGTCTTGTATATACGGCCTGCTGGAATTATATCACGGCTCGGCCTTGTCATTCTGAGACGCGGTCGAAGCCTGTCCTGAGCCTGGTCGAAGGAATGAGGAGTAAACCCTGGGAGCACAATCGGAGCATTAGAACCACTTGCCACTGTTTTTATCCTTCTCTTCCCTAAACAACCCAGCTTCCCCTCACTTCCCTCCCCTCTCACCCTCTACCCGCCAGTACCGCCTCCCGTCCACCCTCACAATCCTCCCAAAATGTCTCCCCGTCGGGAAATGCCCCGCCGCCATCACTATCCCCTCCCTCTCAATCCTCTCCGCCATACGGATCCTAGTCTCATATGCCTTCTGCCGGTCGATATCATGCCTGGAGTTCCACCCGGGCTCCATCACCTGCACCACGCTCTGTATCAGGTCCCCAACGACCATCCCCTTCTCCCCCTGCGAGTTTATCGCGATGGTCATGTGCCCGGGCGTATGCCCCGGCGTCGACACCGTCGACACCTCCGACGTGATAGCATGTCCCCCTCCAATTAACTCCAGCCGGCCCATCCCCTGCAGCGGCATCACGCACTCCTTCACCTTCGGGTTCTTCGGCAGCAGATCCGGGCTTGTGAAATACTCCCAGTCCGCCTTGGAGGCCAGGAACTTCGCTCTGGGGAAAGACGGCTTCCCGCCCACCACATTCCACCCCACGTGGTCGCCGTGCAGGTGCGTGTGCACCACAAAGTCCACCTCCTCCGGCCTCACCCCCACCGACCGCATAAACCCCACCAGGTTCCCCGGCAAGTTCCCACGCTGCGGATGCGGCCCCGGCCCCATACCCGTATCCACCATTATAGTCTTCCCCTGGGACCGAATCGCAAAGCTCCCGTAATAAAGTTGCAGCAGCCCATCCTTGTTCAGCACATCATCCCGATACACCTCCCACGCCTCGATGGGTATAGTCGGGAAAAAATTCTCCGGCGTGTACGGCGGCGGCACAAAGTCCAGTAGCGCCCACACCTCCACATCCCCAATCCTTACCTTCTCCAATATCGCCTCCTTCTTAAGTTTCTCGATGACACGCCAACCTTCTTCATATCCTGTATGAATAGAACCAACGCTGGCGAACTAGCGTCACGGGATCGCGGTTCATTGCCTTCTAATACTGTATCAGCGTGAAAATGTCGTACCCTGGCAGGTTTTTCCTCCCCTCCAAAAACGCTAGCTCCATCAGCACCGCCAGCCCCTCCACCTTTCCTCCCGACTCCTGCACCAACTTGCACGCCGCCGCCATTGTCCCCCCCGTCGCCAGCACGTCGTCCACAATCAGCACTCGATGCCCCTCCATAATCCCATCACGATGTATCTCCACCGTGTCCGACCCGTATTCCAGCGCGTACGTCACCGATACCGTCTGGAACGGCAGCTTCCCCCGCTTCCGCACCGGCACCAGCGGCTTCCCCATCTTGTACGCCAGCGCCGACCCCAGCAGGAACCCCCGCGCCTCAATCGCCAGGATAGCGTCTATTCTCCGGCTCTCATAATGCCCCGCGAATTCATCGACCACATATCGAAAGGCCGCAGGACTCTGCAGCAACGGCGTGATGTCTTTGAAGATAATCCCGAACTTCGGAAAGTCCGGTATGTCTCGAATGTAAGACTTTAACTCCATGGCCACCTCCACGGCCTATTATGCGGCAAAATATAAGGCCCTTCCAGCGCTAACGCTGGAAGGGCCTTTATCAACTCGCTGTCTATCTACACAATCTTCGCCTGGAACCCCCGCTCCTCGTCCGCGATGTTCTGGGCATAATCAATGAACGCGCTGATCGGATAGCCCATCTCCGCATGGTATTTCACGTCGATTCGATAAGCCACCTTGTCGATGGCGTCCTGCAAAAGGTCGAACAGTCCGGCCACCGTCACGTACCTGTTGTAATCGCTGGCCGGCACTGCCTGTCCGTCCTTCTGCCGCGTCACGCTCTTAATCTTCCCGTCGGCGCCCACCTCAATAATCACCGTCTCTGTGTAGTCGCGAGGGCAGAAGCACCGCCATGAGAACTCCATCTTATACTCTTTAGGCTTCTTGCTCTCCCATAGCGCCTTGTTCTTATTCAGGTCCTTCTCCAGCTCCTCGCCGCTGAAAGATGCTGTCAGCTTGCCGTCCTTCAACACCACCGTCTTATCATTTACATGTATCTCGTAAGCCTGGCTAGGGTCAAAGTCGCTGCCCAGATATACCTTGCTCACCGCTGTCCCGTAAATCATTGTGCAGATCGCCCTCGGGTCCGACGGCACCCAGTTCAGCACCTCTATCGATATGAAGTTCCCATCCCTATTAACCCTGTACCCCGCGAACACCGCGCACCCATTCGGCAGCCCTGACTCCACCGACAGCACGTACTGCGGCGGCAGGCTCTTCCACACCTCCAGGTCTATCTTATCGATGGGCGCCACTGCCAGCCTCATACCCTCTGGTTGCTTCCGGTCATCCTTCCACACCAACTTCTCACCCGTCCTTTCCTTCAAAAAGTCCTGCGCCCTCCCATCCCCTTTGCCCGTAAGCCCGCCGTCGGGATGGGCTATCACGTTCCCTTTGTCGTTATAAAGCGTGCTCCAGATGTCGCAGCACATCGGCGGCACGTAATAGACCGTTTGCCCTTTGTACTGGTACATGTACACCGACGCCCCGGGGTTCTCCACCGGCGCGTTCTTCAGTTCGTCAACGACTTTCTGCAGCCACGCCGGCATATCTGCCATGGGGGTTGCGGTGGGCGTTGGCGCAGGTGTCGCGGTTGGCGCCTTGGTCGGGGTAGCTGTAGGCATAGGCGTCGCCGTGGCCGAATCCGGCGTCCTCGTCGGCTGCGACGTGCTGCCGGGCGCCCTAGTCTGCGTCGGCGTCGAACCCGTCGCGCCGCACGCCATCGCCGCCATCAACCCCACCACCGCTAGTATTAGTAGAAGAGTCCGCATAAGTATCTCCTTGCCACTCCTGTGAGGCTTTCTGCTCTTGCAGGCCTCTTACTACAAAAGACACCGAGGCGCCACCCTTCGTTCCATCATCTTTTCCATCCCTTCCGCCGGCTCTAGCTCCGTCGCCGACTAGGTTATCCGTAAAACCCTCCTCGGAATGCGGGTAAACACCGTATTACCCCTGGCCCCCATGCATCTACAGTTTCTATAGCCAATCGCCGACAAGAGGTGACGAGTGCTTTTATCGGAAAAGCCCAGAGTTAACAGTCTTGTGCTGGACGCCGATAGTCTGATAAAAAACGTCACCAACGCCGTAGTCACCCGGGAGTCCACCGTACGTCTCCTCGCCGTCAGCCTCCTGGCCGGCGGCCACCTCCTCCTCCGAGACCTCCCCGGCGTCGGCAAGACCCTCCTCGCCCGCTCCCTCGCTCGCTCCATCCTCGGTAGCTTCAAGCGTATCCAGTTCACCGCCGACCTCCTCCCCTCCGATGTTACTGGCTCCGCCGTCTTCCGTCAGGCCGAAGGCCGCTTCGACTTTGTTCCAGGCCCCGTCTTCGCCAACATCCTCATGGCCGATGAGATTAACCGCGCCAGCCCCAGGACCCAGTCCGCCCTTCTCGAGGCCATGGCAGAAGGCCATGTCACCGTAGACGGCCAAAAACATCCCTTGCCGGACCCCTTCTGGGTCGTCGCCACCCAGAATGACTTAGATGAGTACGGCGCCTTCCCTCTGCCTCGCGCCCAGATGGACCGGTTCATGATGGTATTGGGCCTTGGTTATCCCGACCTGGCCGGCCAGGTCCAAATCCTGGAGCGAAACCAGCGCGGCGACCCTACCGTAGATCCCGTCCTCACCACCGACAGACTGAAAGAAATGCAGCAAGAAGTCAAGGCGGTGCAAGTCGCTCCTCTCCTCCGAGAGTACATCGCCCGCCTGGTCGTCTCTACCCACAGCCACCCTGGTCTGGAACTGGGCGTCAGCCCTCGCGGCGCCGTCCACCTCCAGCGCGCCTCCCAGGCCTGGGCCGCCCTGGATGGCTCCCCCTTCGTCCTCCCTGAGCACGTCCGGCATGTGGCTCCGCTCGTCCTCCAGCACCGCCTCCTACCCAAGTCCTCCGCCTCCTCTCAGGAAGTCATCGAGGACATCCTAACCAGCACACCCGTGCCGCTGTAGGGCGCCCCGTGACGCCAACCCCCCGTGGATGGGTGCTTCTCACCGTCGCCCTTGCCCTCTTCGGCATGGCCTGGCTCACTCAAATCGGCTGGTTCTACGTCGCCGACTCCCTGGTCTGGGGAATACTGGCGGTTAACCTTTTCCTTCCCTGGCTTACCGTTCGAGACCTCCACGTCTTCCGCCAGGCCGCTGGCCCATCCCCTGAGATTGGCCTTTTTGAAGACGACCCGTTAACCGTCACCCTCTCCGTTAAAAACCTCTCCTTCTACCCCAAAGACTCCCTGACTATCCACGACAACTGTCCCCTGGCCCCGCCCCACCAATCCCCCCCAAACCCTCCACTTTTCCGGCCTCTTCCCCTCAGGCCGTTCCCAGTCCTCCTATCAGGTCTCCTGCTACCGACGCGGCGTCTACACCCTTCCCTCCGTCCTCGTCGAGTCCTCCGCCCCCTTCGGCCTCTTCCGCTCCCGCCGTCTCTATCACGTCCCCCTTCAGCTCACCGTATATCCCCGCCTCATTCCCCTGCGAGGCCAGTCCCGCCGCAGCAACCACTTGGGCAGCCGCTCCTCCAGCATCCTCCCCGTATCCACAGGCGATTTCAGAGGCACGCGCCGGTTCCAGCCGGGAGACCTGCCCCGCAGCATCCACTGGCGAAACTCCGCCCGCCGAGGTCATCTTATGGTCAAGGAGTTCGATGAAGGCTCCTCTGTCTCCGTCGCCTTCGCACTCCTCCCCGGCCTTTCCTCCGGCGAGGGCCGCGACGCCCCCCTGGAGTACGGCATCCGCGCCGCCGCCAGCGTCGCCCGGTGGTGCCGCTCCCAGGCCATCCCCTTCCGAATGTGGCCCACCCCTCCTTCCGATGCTTCCACCCACTGGCACGATTTCCTGGACTTCCTCGCTGGGCTGGACAGCGCGCACCTTAAGGACGCTTCCCCTCCCAGTGGACTGGCCTCCTCTGATGTCCTCATCCTGGCCGCTTCACCCCAAAACGTCTCCCGCCTCCACTCCTTCACCGCCCGCTCCCGCCGAAGGCCCATCGCGCTGCTGTTCCAAGGCTTCGACCTCAATGATGATGGCCCTATAAACCCGTTACCAAGGAGCTTGGACATAGAGGTGGTCCCCTGCCCCCAGGGTGGCCTGGAGTCCTCCCTCGCCTCCCTTATCCACCTCATCTCCGCCGACTCCCTATCCCCCGCTCCAGGCCTTAGACCATGAGCCTGCTCCGGCGTCGCTCCTCAACCCTAAAGCCCCTTCCCCAGCCCGTCCCTCCGGGTTACAGGCTGGTCCTCTACGTCCTGTCCTTCCTCTCCATGTCCTCCGCCCTGGCCGCGGCGGCCCAGGTCAGCGGTCAGTACCTGCTTTTTGCCGCCGCCATTGCCCTTACCGGCGGGGGCCATGCCGTCTCCGCCCTCACCGGGAAAAGCCGCGCCTGGCTCACCCTTGCCCTCTATCTAGGTGGAATGGGGTCCCTGGGATTCATGCTGCCTGAGCTGTTGCAAATCCTCCACGGCGGTTCCCTCTTCCCCCTGGGAAAACTCCTAGCCGTAGTCCTGGTCATGACCAGCTTTAACCTCCGCAGCCTCCGCACCCTTTACGACTGCCTCCTCCTCTCCCTCGCCCTCCTCCTCATCGCCAGCGAAAGCGCCCTCTCCGCCCAATTCGCCTCCCTGGTAGGGACCTTTTCGCTGGCCGCCATAGCCTTCCTCTACGTCGCTCACCAATCTAAGGCCTTCCCCGGGGCTGGCCGCGTCCGCGCGATGGAGCTTCTCCGCCACACTCCCATGCTTCTCATCGTCGCAATCTTAGTAAGCCTCTTCGGTGCTGCGGTCTTCATGGTTCTCCCCCAGCGCGTCCGCGTCGAAAGCGCCAGCCCCCTTCCCAGCCGCCTCGACCTCGCCTCCGGGCTACCTGCCCTCCCTTCAGACCTCGACCCCCAGCAGAACGGCGCTCCCCTCCAGGATGGCCTCCTCCCTTCACACAACCCCACCGGTGATGCCGCCACATCCTCCCCCACTACACCCTCCAGCCTCACCCCCACCTCTCCCTCCTCCCAAATCGCCGATGCCATCGCCAGCAAGTACGAGCCTCTAGGCTACACCGGCGACGCCGGCAAGGACCTCGTCATGTACGTCCGAAGCCCCCTCGCCAGCTTCTGGCGAGGTCAGGTCCTGGAGTACTACGACGGTCGTGGATGGTCCTCCGCCTACCAGTCCCCCCGGCTCAAGTCCGACCCCCTGGGTCGCCTTCAGTTCACCGACGCCTGGGCCTGGCAAGGCTCCTTGGACACTTACACCCAGACCTTCTTTCTGAAGACCGACCAGCCTAGCGCCGTCTTTACCGGCTACGGCCCTGGCCTTATAGCCCTCTCTGATGGCGTTGCGGTCCCACGAACCCCCTCCCTGGACCTGGGCTACCTTCAAAAAGCCGGCGTCTCATATAGAGTGACCTCTGCCCGGCCCGCCCTCACTCCGGATTCCCTGGAGCAGGACAGGGCGGACCGTAGTTACCTCCGCTACAACAAAAGCGCCGCCCCCTCGTCAAAAGTCCACGCCCTCGCCGCCAAAATCGTCCAGAATTCCGCCTCCGACTATCAGAAGGCCGTAATGTTGGAGCAGTACCTCCTCACTAACTATCAATACGACCTCCGCCTCACCCCTCTCCCCACCTCCACCGACGCCGTCGAGCACTTTTTGTTCTCCGCCAGGGCCGGCTTCTGCGCCCACTTCGCCTCCGCCATGGCCCTCATGGCCCGCTCCCTGGGTCTCCCAGTCCGCGTCGTCACAGGCTACCTCCCCGGCCGCTACGACCCCCTTTCCGGCGTCCACGTGGTCCGCCAGCAGGACGCCCACGCCTGGGTCGAAATCAAGTTCCAGCGCCATGGCTGGGTCCCCTTCGATCCCACCCCCAGGCCAGACTCCCCCTGGGCATTAGACCCCGGCGCCGCCAGGACAGCCTCCAACCTCCAGCAAGCCCTCATTACTGAAATTCAGCAGTCTCTAGGCAGCGTAACCGGCTTTGTAGAAACCTCGGCGGCATCTATATCAGCCTCAGCCCAGACCCCCATCACCAAAGCCGCCCTCTCCGGCGCGGGCTTCGCCTTCCTCTCCTTGGGCCTTGTCGTCGCCGCCCGCCGTCGCCGCCCTCTCCCCCTGTCCAGCGACTCCCTCTACGCCTCCCTCGACAGCGTTGCTCGCATAGAAATAAGGGCTAGCTACCTTCGCGCTCTCAAGGTTTTGGCCCGCCGTGGCTTTCCTCCCCGTCTCCCCCACCAGAGCCCCGGCTACTACTTGGAATCCCTCCTGGCTTCGGCCCAAGTCCCCCACGAGTTCGCCGAATTAACCGGCATCGCCTCCCAGGCCCTCTACTCCCCCGACCCGCCCTCCGGCGTCCCTGTCCAACGCGCCCGAATGCTACTGGCGCAGCTCAGAAATCTGCCCCAGTCAAGACGCCGCAGCCATCGCGCCGAGAAATAAGTATTGTTGTCTTTAAGCCTTTCATTGGCCCGGTCTACCAAGAAAGACTAGGCTCTGAGGAAATGTATGGAAACGCAAGCTTCAAAATATAGAGAGAACTGGCACGTTTACACGCGTGAGGGCAACGGCACGACAGACATTGATAACCCTGAATCCTCTTACGAGAAGTACGTGATTGTGCCCAAGGAAGGGGACAACGATCCATCAAAACACGCCTGGGCGGACGCCCGCTTCGCCACTGATATCATGGCTGAGCATGCCCTCTTTTTTGCCCTGCTCATGCCTGAGGAATTGGCGAAGAAACAGCGCAAAGAGGCCCTCGACTTTAACAAGAAGTTCACGGACCTCTACAGAAAAATCGATTCCGAAGGCGTGCCGGAGCACGGCGACCTCAACTCCTTCGTGAAGAAGGCGGTTGAGGAAATGAAGCCCTTTATTGAGTACAAAGCTACGCTGGGTGACGCCCAACGCAGCGGCGACTTCCGCAGCCTGGTTTGGCCGCTCTTCTTCGATCACACCCGCCACGAGGCCGAGCGCTGGACTCGTCGCCTCGAAGCCCTGGCCAGATGACACTCTGAATACGACCGCTCGGAAGTCGTCTCCTTCTGGACAAACATCATGGATGAGCACGCCCGCTTCGTGGCGCACCTCCTTGACCACGATGAGCACGACCTCATCGATAAGGCCATGAAGACAAGCGAGTCCTTTGCTGAAATGTCTCGTAGCCCAGTAGGTGCCGGTGCCTCCACATCACGGAGAGAACCAGGCATGATATCTGGGTCCATGACCGCCAGTCCAGAGATGGATTCCGTCATGAGCGCGGCGCAGTCCGTCCTGGACTTCAAGACTGAGGCCGCTAGAGGCATAGAGGCAGGAAAGATCAAAAGCATCATCGAGCCACGCTTAGCCGACCACGTCCGCCGCGAGGCGCAAAAGTTCGTGGACGAACTCAAGCGCACCTAGGCCGCACAGCCCTTAATTGCTACAAGACCTAAGAAGGTTAGTGGGGGCTGCCTGCATAGACTCAGGCAGCCCCCACTTGTATCCCTCAGCCTTCATCATTTTAAGCGTAGCCTGTCCTGAGCTTGTCGAATGGGTCGAGAAATTTCAATATGCCGTCCGCTACTACGACTCATCTTGTTGTGCCGAACACATTTTGTCATTCTTGTATCTTAAAAAAGGTCTAAACTGTTCTCCAAGCACAGCGATGCCGGCGGGGCAGGCCGTTTCATTCTCGGTCTCATTAGACC
>VGZZ01000042.1 GCA_016872285.1 SAR202 cluster bacterium
TTCCCCGTGGCGGGGGGGGAGGGGGGGGGGGGGGGTAGGCACCCTTCCTTTTTCTTTCCTCTCCCCTTGTGGGAGAGGACTAAGGTGAGGGGTGAAACCCTAGCACCGCAATCCGAGCATTACAGCCACATAACCTCAGTTCCCCTTTCTCCCTCTTGACGGGGAGAACAGAAGAGGGGGGTCAACTTGCTACATTACCCCGGCATCTTCGCCAGCGGCGCGATGATATCCTTGTCCGTCACCACATCCACCACCACTGGCTTTCGCTTGGACTCCTCCAGCGCCTGCTCCAGCGCACCCTTAAGCTGCCCCGGCTTATTCACCCGAATCCCCGCCGCGCCCATGGATTGGGCCACCTTGGCGAAGTCGACGTCGTTGAACACCCAAATCTCTTCTTTGTTCCCCGGCGCGCTGCCGTAGGCCCGCTCCACGCCCGCCCGGTCCTGGTTCAGCGACCGGTTGTTGTTGACAACGATGATGGCGTTCAGCCCGCTGCGCACCGCCGTCTCCAGCTCGCCGATGTGGTACCACATGCCGCCGTCACCGGTGAAGCACACCACAGGCCGCTCCGGCGCCGCCGCCTTGGCCCCCAACGCCGCCGGGAACCCCCACCCCAGCGACCCCGCGCATCGAATGAACGTCTGCCCGGGCTGCGTCAGGTCCACCATAGTCCCCGTCCATATCCCCGCATGCCCGGTGTCCGACACCAGCACCGAGTTTCCAGGCAGCCAATTGCTCAACTCGCGGCACAATCGCTCCGGACGAGTCGGCGCATCTTGCGACGTCATCTTCGGCTCCAACTCCTGCCGCCACTGTTTCACTAAGTCCTGCGCCCGCTTGGTCCACGACGGCCTGGATATCGCCTCCGACGCTTCGATGATCTTCCGCAGTGTCTGCCGAGCGTCCCCCATCAGCGACACCACGTTGGGGTAGCTGCGTCCCAACTCTTCAGGATTTATGTCAATCTGGATGACCTTGGTGCCCTTCTTGGGCGTCGTCCACACGTTGGTCGACTGGTCGGAGGTCTGGCTTCCCACGTACAGCACCAGGTCCGCCTCGTACACCACCTGGTTGGCGCACCACCTCGAATACGTCCCCACCACGCCCACCGACAGCGGGTGGTTGTCCGGTATCAAATTCTTACCATTCAGCGCCGTCGCCACAGGCATCGAAAGCATCTCCGCCAGCTTCACCACCTCCGCCGACGCCCCCGAGGCCGTCGCCCCGCCGCCCGCCACCATCACCGGTCGCTGTGCCTGGGCCAGCAGCCGCGCCGCCTGCCGCACCCGCTCCGACTCAGGCTCAGGCCGGAAGGGCGGGTACGAAGCAAAGGTCTCCTCAATGATCACATCATAGTCCGCCTCCACCTCCGTCACTTCCTCCCCCCGTATGCCCGACAGGTCCAGGTGCACCGGCCCGGGCGTCCCGCTCACCGCCTCGCGAAAGGCCTGCCGCAAGTGTGGTGCCAGCTGCTGCGGCGTATCGACGTACACGTTGTACTTGGTCACGGGGTCGTACAGAGGGCGGTGGTCGATTTCCTGATAGTTGTGGTTAGGCCGCTTCGCCATGGGCGCGCGTCCAGATATCGCGATAACCGGCGACGAGGCCAGGTACGCGTCCTGCAAGCCGGACGCCAGGTTGGCCGCCCCCACCGACTGGGCCATCGCCACCCCTGGGCGGTGCGTCACACGAGCATAGGCGTCGGCCATGTACGCCGCGCTCTTCTCCGAATGACACAAGATGCGGCGTATGCCCACCTTCTCCATCTCCACCAGCCCCAGCTTGAGTATGGACGGCACAAAAAACACCGTGCTGACGCCGTACCCCTTAAACGTCTCCGCAATAAACCTCGCCCCCGTCATCTTTGCCATGATTACTCTCCCTATCATCGTCATTTCGAGCCTAATCGAGAAATCCCATCAGCCCGTTATTTTTACAGCCAATATTGCTTGCTTATGTCCATCTGGCCTTTGTTTTTCTTTCCTCTCCCTTGATGGGAGAGGATTAAGGTGAGGGTGAAACCCTAGAGACACGATACTTTATCACCACCGCCTGCCACTATATTCCCTCTCAGGCAAACGCCAGCACCCGACGCGGTGTCTGTTGGATCATCTTATCTATCTGCCCCTCCGTAATCCCCACCCTCTCCATCCTCAGCGTCACATACTTCGTCAGATGCGTAAACCCGTGCCCCCCATACCTTGCCAGCCTCTGCTTGGTGCATATATCGTGCGATATTAGCACCTGGTCCTCAAACCCATGGTCCAGCACCCACTTTATCTGCTCGATACGCTGTAAGTCCGACGGCGTCGGCGCTTCGTTAAACGGGTAGTGAGTATCCTCATGGCCGAACAGGTCCCACTCCAGCACTATCCCCGTCTCCGCCAGCCTCAGCAGCTTGTCGCGATTGTACATTGTGCGGCAGACGTGGCACATAACCGTACGGCTGATGTCCGCCCCCACCGACTTCAGCTCATCGATAATCTGGAACGGTGCCTCCTCGCTGCGCCCCGGGTGGATCGCCAGCGCCGCCCCCGTCTCCGACTGCGCCCTGCCCGCCGCCCGCACCGCCTTCCGCTCGTTGGCCTCCCACGGCCACGAGCAACCAATCTCCCCAATAATCCCTGCCCTCACCCCCGTCGCGCCGACGCCCTTGGTCACGTCGGCCACTATCTCGCGAGTTATCTGGTCCTCGCTGCGCTTGCTCATATCCTTCGGATGGCTGCCCGCGACGTAATACCCCGCCCCCATGACTATGTTCACGCCCGTAGCCTTGGATATGTACACCAGCGCCCCGGGGTCCCGCCCTATGCCAATGCTAGTAGTGTCGACGATGCTCCTGCCTCCCGCCTTGGCAAACCGCGACACCTCTTCCGACGCCGCCTTCTGGTCGAGGAACGTCATATTGTCGAGGCTGGAGCGCCAGTTGTATTGCAGCCACCCCAGGTTGCTCAGCGATATCGGCGCTCTCGCCAGCGCTTTTAACTCCGGCTCCTCAGGTTCGACGAAGTTGGGGCTAAAATCAAACACCAGGTGTTCATGGCTCAGCGTCACCCCTAGCTCCGAAGGCTCTATAAGCCCCAGCACCGTCTGAATCTTTCCTGTCCTTGGCGAGGTCACTTATTTACTCCTGAACGCTCTGTATCCTAGTCCGTTCCCTCAGATCCCTTCCCCCCTTGAGGGGGAAGGTTAGGATGGGGGGTCGGGGCGGAGGGTGGGGTTTCTCATTTCATAATCCGCCACATCACGTCCCAGTCCGGCGCCAACGTCTCCGCACCGCGTTTCGTTATCACGAACCCGTCGAAAATCCTTGGCGCCCGGGTTGCCGGCACCGACGGTATCGTGTCCTTGTGCGGGTGGTACGAGAATACCATCCCCTCCTCCAGCGACGTGTCCTGGCTGCCGTGCGGCATAGCCGTGAAGAATGGCCACTCGATGCCGTCCATCCCCTGCCCGTGGAAATAGTAGTGCCACATAGGCTTGTCGAACTTCCACCCGTCCTCCAGTATCACACCGTCGAAGGTCTTGGCCAGACTCGCCAGCGTGACCCCCGGCTTCGCCTTCGCCCGTACTTCGTCCAAAGCCCGCCGCTCGCTATTTAGCAGCTTCTGCTCCAGCTTCGTCGGCGGCTTGAAAGCGCACACTACGTTTATCTCCGACCAGTGGCCGCTTTCGCCGCACAGCTCCAGGTGGAAACTCACCGCGTCGTCGCACTTCAGGGGTGTGTCGCGGGGCAGCCCCTTGAAGTTCCCCTCGTGTATCGTGGTCAGGTCGTCAAACACGCCCGCCGCCCGAAAAATCCGCGCCGGCTCCGCCGCCGCCTCCCGCTGCGACATCCCCGGCCCTACCACCTCGATGAAACGTTCCATAGCCCTCTGCGTCATCTTCCAGTGCTCGCGAAGCTGCTTTATCTCCAACGCGCTCTTCACCGCCCTCACCCGGTCCATGACATTGTCGGCCTGCACAAACTTCGCCTGCGGCAGCGCCGACTTCATGTCCTCCAACACCCCCGCCGGCACGAGCTTCCGCATCCCCGCGACGCCTATCTTGGCCCTGGTCAACTTCTTCTCTTTGATCGCCTTGATTATCTCCGACTGCGGCTCCGGCCATATTCGATAGTCGTCAACCCACAGCTTGTCGGGCATCGACGCCGCCGCGTACGTGACGTGGACGTGCACCGGCTCGCCGTCGAGCGGGAACAGGATGAGCGGGTCGCCTTCCCACACGTGCGTGTCCGTCAAATACCGAATGTACCCTCGCTCCCCCTTCCCGCCGTACCCCGCCACCACCAGCGCGTCCAGCCCTTCCGACTCCATGGCCGCCCGCAGTCTCTTGTAGCGCCCATCTCGCTCCTTCAAATCAGCCTTTATCGCCATTCCAGTCCTCCGTTTCTATTATTCTGAGTCCCCTCAAGCGGACAATGTATCTGTTTAGCCGGCAGTGCTCGGATTTTGACTACGCCTTGTGACCGCCCCTAAAGTCGCGCATCGACTTCCATGACAATCTCAGGATTTCGGTCCGTCGCCGGGTTGTAAGCCGGACGACTGCCAACCCCCAGGCCGCCATGATAGGAAGGAAGCCTGCTGTTGTCCGCGGTAAAGCGCCCCAAAGCGTGGGCCCACGGATAAAAGCCTACGCCAACGAACATTTCCTCTGGATAACTGTCGTGCCTGTATAAGCACGATGCCTGCTGTGCGGAAATGCCCCTGGCTTCTAATCTTCTCAGGGCCTCTTTTCGGTCCTGGACTGTTTCGCGTGGTATCAACGTGCCCTCGTGGAAAGGTATCCAGACGCCCTTCTTAATAACATCATCATCGGTGGGGACATACCATCCATTCTGCGGCGCCCATATCTCCCCCTTTCCCCCATGCGCCCGTTCCCATTCGGTGCCGACGTGTGAGATATAGACTAAATTCAGCCTTCCTTTGCGATCGACGCCCTTGCCACCCTCCCTGACTGTGTCCCGAACTATCTCGGCCCACCAGCCTCGACTTCGGAAGCGGTCTTCGTCCGCCTGCTGGAACGGGTTGCTGAAGTTGCCTGTGGAGTAAGCCAGCCATTTTTCGTAGCCGCTTACATCCGTTAGCGTTTGAAGTTCCCTGTAAGGCCTGCCCCAGCCGATGGGCTCAAGAGATATCAGGGCTTCTCTTACTGAAGTGATAACTTTGGCATATCGCATGGGGTATCACCGATAGGCTAGATGCCGCGGTTAGCCGCGGCTTGACGGAATTTGACCATGGCTATTCCCAAGTTAAGAGATGCGGCCATCTTATGAGCGGGTGTAGTGAGTGTCAAGCAATACTACTGAGTGTCAATTCGATCGCTGGACTATGACGACATCGCATACAAAAAATTTCCTCTCCCTTGATGGGAGAGGATTATTGAACACCTTGGAATATATAAATTTGAAATCCCGATGCTAATCTGGAAGGTGAGGGTGAAGCCCTAGCTCTACAATCCTATATCAGTGCTACCTGCCATTATTCCCTTTCTCCCATCTCCTATCTCCTCGTCCCCGCTTTCGCCCCCTCCAGCCCCCTAACCCACCCCACTACATTGTACGTCAGTTTATCCAGCATCCCTGTGTACCCGTGGTCCGCGCCCTCCTGGATAATCAGCCTCGCCCGGCCCGTCTCATTCACCAGCCCGTACATATCGCGAGCGCAGTCTCGCAGCCGAGGGTGGTCCTCCTTCGACCCCGCCATCATCAGCAGCGGGCACTTTATATCCCGCACGTGCCGCATCAGGTTGTACCGCTCCTCCGGCCCGTGCTTATCCAGGTACGCCTTCGCGCCGAACAGGTGCGGCATCGGAAAGTTCACCGCCCGCAGCGCCTCCGGCTGCCCCTTCTCCACCATCGACCGCGCCCACTCGACGTTCTCCTTGTGCTCCGACGCCGCCTCGCTCCCCATGAAGTACGAGTGCGACAGCCTCACCGGCGAACTGCTGACGACTGCCCCTACCCTCGAGTCCTTCTCGCGGGCCTGGTAGTAGGCCACCTTCACCGCCCCCATGCTGTGCCCGAACAACCCCACCCGCTTGTATCCCCTCGATGCCAGCCAGTCGATGCATGCTCTGATATCCAATCGACAAAAGTCCAGAATATCAAAGGAGTTCCCCATAAGATTCCCCGGCTGCCCCCATACTAAATCGTGCCCTCGGTTGTTGAACGACGCGCTGGGGTACCCCGCCTCCCTCAACCCCTCCCCCACCGACAGCAGCAGCTTGTTGTAATAGTTCCCACTGGACCCGTGCATCAGCAGGAAGGCGTCCACCGCCCGCTCTTTGGGCGCTGTCCCCGCCGCCTCGAAAAACGCCCCGTCCAGCGCCACCCCGTCCGACGTCTTGCACTGCACCAGCTCTGCCTTCATGGCCGCGCCTCCTTGCCCGCCTCTGCTGACGCCGCCATTGTAGGGCGAGGCGTGATACGGGGCAAGCAATGCCACCAACCAATGCCACTGAGTAATACTAGAAGTCATACTTACGGTATGATATTATAATCGCCTGAGGTGAAATATGCCCGAATCAAAAGCAGCTAAAGTCGCCATCAGCCTCCCAAAAGATCTCCTGGAAGTAGCGGACCGCCTTGCCAAGGAGCGCTCCACCACCCGCAGTGCTGTCATCGTCGACCTCCTGAAGAAGGAAGAAGAAGCCCGCATACAGGCCCTTATGGAAGAGGGCTACCGTGAAATGGCCGAGGAAAATCGCCGGATTGCCAACGAGTTCTTTGAGAAGGATGTAGCCGATTTCTTTAAGCGCACCAAGTGGGACGAGCCTACCAATGGTTAGGAGAGGGGAAATCTATTGGCTTGAGCTTTCAGAAACTACTGGCTCCGAGCAATCCGGCCGCAGGCCCTTCCTAGTTATCCAAAACGACGCTGGCAATAGCACCAGCCCTACCACCATCGTTGCGGCCATCACCTCCCAACCTCGCCGCCGCCTCTATCCCTTCCGTGTCCCCTTCACCGCCCAGGAAAGCGGACTAAATCTGGATGGTACTGTTCTCTGCGAACAATTACGAACTATTGACCAGGGGCGGCTTGGAAGCATGGTTGGGTCCCTGCCTCAGAACCGGATGCGTGAAGTTGATAGCGCACTGCATAAAAGCTTAGGGCTGGAGCACTAAATCAAGGAAGCTGAAAGCCAAGGGATGAGAGGAGCTGGTTCTGAATTTACTAGAGGGATTCTAGAAAATCGCTTACTTTCAAGAATAAGTTAAACACTCAGAGGACTCATCAGTACGCTAAGTGGAATTCCGCTTAAGGTAGTGATCAGTCACTTCTCTGATAAGGTCTGACTTCATTGAGCTAAGTTCAGAGGAAATTTCCCGAAGAGAAATCTCTCTTTCGATATGTCCCTTTCGGGTCTCTTCGATGTAATCTACCCAAGCTTTATTTTCGTCTGGAGTCAACGAAGAGATGCCAAGTTGAACAGCCCAACTTCCAGGGTAAACATCTGCCTGTGGATGCTGAGGGCTTATCACACGACTCGCTAAAACTCTGGTGGCCTTGAACTCTTCGCTCCCAGTTGTTGAGTTTCCTGTAACATACTTGGCAATTGAATTCGCCATTGATTCAATATATTTTTGTTTGGCATTGTCACAAGCTTGCTTGTATCGCTGGTCTATAGCTTCGCGTTTCTTCTTATACCATCCAAAATATCTCGGAGCCAGAATTCCGGGGTAGTCGATAGGTATAGTTAGAACCCTTTTTCCAGATCGGTTGAACTTGGTCTTTATCACAACTTTCTTCAAATTAATTACCCTTGGCTTAGTATGTTAACAATTATCTCACCAAACCTCTCCCCAAGTCCTCCACCAAGTCCTCCCAGTGCTCCAGCCCCACGCTCACCCGCAGCAGGTCCTCCGGCGTCCGGCTCTCCGGCCCCTCCACGCTAGCCCGGTGCTCTATCAGGCTCTCGTAGCTCCCCAGGCTCGTCGCTCGAGTGAACAGCCGCGTCCTCGACGCCACCCCAAAGGCCGCCTCCCGCCCTCCCTTCACCTGAAAAGACAGCATCCCCCCAAAACCGCTCATCTGCGCCTTCGCTGATCGATGCCCCGGGTGCGCCGCCAGCCCCGGGTAGTGCACCGCCTTGACCATCGAATGCGACGCCAAAAACTCCGCCACCCTCGACGCGTTCTCGCAGTGCGCCCTCATACGATAAGGCAGCGTCCTGATGCCTCGCATGATGAGCCAGCAGTCAAAGGGCGACGGCACCGCGCCCCCGTTCTGCTGTATGTGCCGCACCTTCTTGAATATCCCCTCGGACTCCCTCGCCACCACCGCGCCGCCCGTCACGTCGCCGTGGCCCCCCAGGTACTTGGTGCTGGAATGCACCGACAGGTCCGCCCCCAGCTCCAGCGGCCGCTGCAAGACCGGCGTCGCCCACGTGTTATCGACCACGCACACCGCCCCGGCCTCGTGCGCGACCTCGACGCACCCCTTTATGTCCACCACCTTCAGCAGCGGGTTCGACGGAGTCTCCACCAGCACCAGCCGGGTTTTCGGCGTCATCGACTTCCTCACTCGCTCCACGTCCGTCATATCGATGAAGCTGACCTTTAGCCCCCACGGCGCCATGATCTCGCGAAGCATCCTTGCCGTCCCGTGGTATATGTCCGACGGCGCGACCACGTGGTCCCCCGGCGCCAGCGACTGGCATACCGCCGTCAGCGCCGCCATCCCTGACGCGAAGGCCGCGCACTCCGCCCCGCCCTCCAGCTTCGCCAGGCACTCCTCCAGCATCGCGCGGTTCGGGTTCCCAGACCGCCCGTAGATAAACCCACGAGGGTAGCTGCCGTCCGTATCGCGCTCAAAGGTCGTCGCCATGTGTATCGGCGGTGTCACCGCCCCCGTCGACGCGTCGGGATGCCTGCCGGCGTGGACCGCCATTGTCTCAATCCTCATGCTGCCTCCTGTGCCCTTCGTCTTAATCGCGCTGATTTTATCACCGTGAGCGCGCTCTTTATCCAGGGAAAACTAAATACGCGCACCCGCCGCCAAATCATGACGCGTAGTTTTATGTAAACCTGGCTGGCAGGCCACTTTTCGTATTAAGCCATATGCACAAACAAAGTTAAGCCCTTAGCACACGCATTTTTCTGCCACGAGTTGTAACACTTATTTGGATAGATGCTGCGTTCCTCTCTGGAACTGTGGCTTAACACGCCATCAAGGTGAAACAAATGAAAATCAAACTTCTCATAATCGCTCTTATCGCCGCCTTCGCGGCCCTGGCGGTAGCATGCGGCGATGACGACGAAAACCCGGGCCTTTTTGACGGGACGCCCACTCCTACCCGCACGCTCCCCGGCGGCAGTGGCAACACACCCCCTGGCTTTGGACCTATAGGCTCCCCTACTCCTTAGGCCTTGCGATTGAAAGTCAATTGAAACCACTAAAGTTGTCAGGAAGAACGTGTCGCCCTGAGACCTTCTTCCGCTGAGCAGCGTTCAACGGGTCTATTTAGTGCCAAAAGCTCTTAAGGACAAATTGAGGAGGAAAAATGAAACTGAAACTTCTGGTTATTACCCTTATCGCAGCCTTCGCGGCCCTGGCCGTGGCGTGCGGCGATGATGAAACCAACACCCCGCGCATTCTTGGGACACCCACACCTACTCGCACGCTCCCCAGTGGTACTGGCACTACGCCTTCGCCCACCACTCCAATCTCTAGCCCAAGCCCCATCAGTTCCCCTAGCCCGATAAGGACAGTGACCCCCACAGCAACGCCCTAACCCCATACGCATCCGTTGCTGTTGGCCTCAATCAACGGACCGTCGGGGAAGCGTCGACTTTCTGATCGACGCTTCCCCTGCAAACATGTATCTAGGAGCCGGGCGAGCGAGCCATTTCCGCCTTGCGATACATTTCTAACAGGCCCCCAGTCACGACGCCGTCGAGGATGGATGCCATGATATGACCCTATGGGTCGGCGTTTCCTCACCCTCGGCCAAAGGGGTAGGGCATCGTTGACTGATGGACTGATATGCGGCCCGCCTCAGGCGGGCCGCATATCAAGTGTCCTGCTCCCCCTTCGCCGCCTCTATCACCCTCCGCAGCGCCTCGGGATTGCGCACCTCCCCCAGATTCACCGCCCTCTCCACAGGTGCGCCCAGCAGCACCCGCTTCACCGGCACCTCCAGCTTCTTCCCGTTCAGCGTGTACGGCACTTCGTCGATGGCATATATGACATCCGGCGTGTACCGAGGCGACAACTCCCGCCTCAGCCTCTCCTTAATCCTCGACTTCACTTCATCCGTCATCACAACCCCCTCCTTCAGCGCGACGAACAGTAGCAACTTCCCCTCTCCGCCAACCTCGCTGGTGTCTACCACCAGGCTATCCGCCACCTCCGGCATCGCCTCCACCACACTGTAGAACTCGCTGGTGCCCATCCTTACCCCACCCCGCTTCAGCGTCGAGTCAGACCTCCCGTAGATTACGCATCCGCCCCGTCGATTTATCTCGATCCAGTCGCCGTGCCGCCACACACCAGGGTATTGCTCAAAATACGCCTCGCGATATCGCGCGTTGTCGGGGTCGTTCCAGAAATATAGCGGCATGGACGGCATCGGCTTCGTTATAACCAGCTCGCCTACCCGTCCCACCACCGGCTTCCCCGCCTCGTTGTACGCCTCCACCGACGCTCCCAGCAATCGGCACGGTATCTCCCCGCTCCGCACCGGCAGCAACGGGCACGCCCCCACAATTCCGGTGCATATGTCCGTGCCGCCGCTGAAAGAGTTCAACAGCGCGTCGCCCTTCACGTGTTCGTACGCCCATCGAAAGCCCTCCGGCGGCAGCGGCGCGCCCGTGGAGCCCACGCCCCTCAGCTTCGACAGGTCATATTTCTTCGACGGCTCCACCCCCTCCTTCATGCAGCTGACCAAATACGGCGCGCTGGCGCCAAAGTAGGTCATCCCCGTGTCCTGGGCAAACTTCCACAAAGCCCCCGAATCTGGATGCGAGGGGTGGCCGTCGTACAGCAGCACCGTCGACCCCACCAGCAGCCCGCCGATGAGAAAGTTCCACATCATCCAGCCCGTCGTCGTGTACCAGAAAAACCTGTCCTCGCTCGTCAAGTCCAGGTGCAGCGACAGCGCCTTCAGGTGTTCCAGAAGTATCCCGCCGTGCCCCTGGACGATGGGCTTGGGCAGTCCTGTCGTTCCCGACGAGTACAACACCCACAGCGGATGATCGAATGGCACAGGCTCGAACTCCAAGTCGCCCGCAGCCTGCGCCTCCTCCCATAGCGCCCCCTTCCTGATGCCCCTTAGGTCCGGCCTCGCCTTCAGCAGCGGCAGCATTACCACCCGCTCCACAGACGGCAACCCCCGCGCCAGCTCCGCCACCTCCTCCATTCGCTCATAAGGTTTGCCCCTGTACACATACCCCTCGACGGCGAACAAGACCTTTGGTTCAATCTGTTTGAATCTATCGACCACGCTCTTCAGCCCGAACTCCGGCGGGCAGCTAGACCATATCGCCCCGATGCTGGCCGTCGCCAGGAACGCCACCAGCGCCTCCGGCACGTTGGGCATGTACGCCGCCACCCTGTCCCCCTTCGTCACCCCCATCCGCCGCAGCCCCGCCGCCATCGACGCCACCTGCTCGTGAAGCTGATCGTAAGTCAGGGTCACCCGCGCTCTCGCCTCCGAATACGCAATGACCGCCAGGTGGTCATCACGCCGCGATAGCGCGTGCTCGGCATAGTTCAGCAGGCTCCCCTCAAACCACCGCGTCCCTGGCATTTCGTTGCTGTTAAGGACGCGCTTATATGGCGTGTGGGCCTTAACCTGAAAGTACTCCCATATCGACGACCAGAACCCCTCCAAGTCATTCACCGACCATTGCCACAGCTCTTGGTAGTTGCGGAACCGCAGGCCGCGCCGCTCCCGAAGCCACTCCATATACCGCGTAATGTTGGCCCTGGCCTTAACCTCCGCCGAAGGCCGCCAAAGTACCTCGCTGCCTTGGTCTCTCCTCTTAGCACTCTCTTTAGGCACTCTGCCACCTAGGATTCAATGATTAGGTTGATTATATAGTCGTGCCAGGCATGGAAGGCTTGTTCTCACTGGGGTTCAAGGGTCTTCCCTCTCATCAGGTTCTCCCTCTTCTCCTATTACAAAGGAGAAGAGGGAGTTAGACGCTCCGCTACCTTAAAGCATATATCGCGGAGTCCGATGCAATCGGACCGTCCTGAGCCTGGCCGAAGGAGGGTGATGAGGTGATCCTAATTTAATCTTCCCCTTCCAGCAGAGCCTGTCCCGATGTAAATCGGGAAAGGGGACAAAGGGGATGGTATCCCGAGTACAAACAAGGCTTGCTTTTCCCGTAAAGATGGTGCCCTTTAGGACGCCGCGATTAAATCCTCCACCAGCTCCTCCAGCTTCGACTCGCTCAACAGCCCGTCCCACTTACGCATAATCATGCCGTCGGAGCGAATGAAAACAGTCCGTGGCAGCCCCGTAACCGTGTAGTCCCGCAGCACATCCCTGTTGTCGGTGCTGCCCGCGGGATAGGTTATATCCAACTCCTGCAGCAGCGCCCGGCCCTCTTCACGTGTGCCCAAGAGCAAGAACGGCCCTACGTCCAGCCCCAGGAACAGCACCCTGCCGTCGTACCGGCGGCTCACCTCCTCGATGTCCGGCATCTCGGCGCGGCACGGCGGGCACGACCCGCCCCAGAAGTTCAGCACTATAGGCTTTCCCTGGGCTATAGCCTGGCTGAAATTTATCTCCTGGCCGCCCACTTTATCCGCGCCCTGGTACATGAACAGCGAAAAGTCCGGCGCAGGCTTTGCCTCGCCGACTCCCCCGCACGCCGAAAGTACCGCCAGTACCCCAGCGACGACCATAAAAACCGCGAATTGCTTGAAAAACATCAGGGCTGCTTCTTCGCTGTCCGCGACCAGTAGGCCCACCGCATCGCCTCGCACTCCTCCGTCAGCACACCTCGAATAACCTCAATGTCGTTGCGGCCCACCAGCGCCAGCGCCTTTTCTAGGCTGTAGTCGCCCACCTTGCCCACGCTCTTGTGGTAGTTGCCGCCCAGCACCACCCTTTTCACCCCGGCGATGGCGATGGCCCCCGCGCAAATCATGCACGACTCGCCGGTGCTGTACAGTGTCGATCCCGTCATATCCAGGTGCCCCAGCGCCTGCCCCGCCCGCTTCAGCGCCACCGTCTCGGCATGAGCGCAAACGTCCAGGTCAGGTATCGCCGTGTTGTACGCCTTCGCGATGACCTTACTATCCAGCACCACCAGCGACCCCACCGGCGGGTTGCCGCCCTTCTCCCCCTCTCGGGCCACAGCTATCGTCATGCGCATATACTTTTCGTGGTCTATTGCTCTACTCGCTACCATGTGGAGACGACTATAAAGAGCTTTTTATTATCTGGCTCGTAGCTTGCCGAGGCTCCTTCAACTCGCCTCGCGCCACCTTGGCCCGGTACTCCCACGTCATCGCCTCACACTCCTCCACCAGCACGCCCCGCACAACTTTAATGCTCGACCTCTCCACCAGCGCAAACGCCTTCTCGACGCTGTAGTTCCCATACCTGCCCCAGTTGGGGTTGTAGTTGCCACCCATGACCAGAGTCTCCACGCCCGCAAACACAATCGCCCCGGCGCACATCAGGCACGGCTCATAGGTGGTGTACAGAGTGCAGCCCGTGAAGTCCAGGTGCCCTAGCTTGGGCCCGCCGTTCCGCAAGGCCACCGTCTCCGCATGGGCCGTCACGTCCAGGTCGCTGTTCGCCAGGTTGTGCCCCTTGGCCACCACCTTCCCCCCCTTGACGATGACCGACCCCACCGGCGAGTTCCCCAGCTTATTCCCCTTCCTCCCCTCCTCAATCGCCATCCGCATGTAGCCTTCATGTTCATTGGGCATTGGACACCTCCCTCTCCATTGTCATTCTGAGCGAAGCCCGCCGTAGGCGGGCGCAGTCGATGAATCTGGCCCCACTAAAATCCAGGTCGCATCTCCTGCTAGACAAATCCATCACTTGTGTAAGGGCGAGGCCTCCTCACCCTTCCCCCCTCAATCAAACTTATACACCTTCGCCGTATTCCCTCCCGCTATCTTCGCCCGCTCCTTCTCCGGCACCCCCTTCAGAATCCTATCCAGTATCTCCAGCGACTTCGGGAACGTCGATTCCGAGTGCGGGTAGTCGCTGCCCCACATCAGGTTGTCGACGCCGATGACATGGCGGAACTGGATCCCCATGGCGTCTTCCTGGAAGCTGTGATACACGTTGCTGCGCATGAAGTCGCTGGGCGTGGCGTCGGTCTTAAACCGCATGGGCAGCGACTGCTGCTTCTCTCGATACGCCACGTCGATTCGATGCATAAAGAACGGCAGCCAGCCTAGCTCGTGCTCCACATTGGCGAATTTGAGCTTTGGATGCCTCTCCAGCACCCCCGAAAATATGATATGGCACAGGCACATCCTTGCCCAGTAGTCGTGCTGCACCCACGACGCGATTCTCCCTGCCGAGTCCCCCCGCAGCCCGGGGTCCGTGGTCGGGCGGTTGGTGGTCACGTGCAAGTTCAGCGTTACATCCAGCTCTTCCGCCGCCGACCAGAAAGGCTCGTACAGCGGCTTGTCGTAGGTCAGTCCCACCCTGGGGTAGCTGCTGATCATCGCGCTGGTCAGCCCCATCTCCGCGATGCGCCTCAACTCTTCGACAGCCTGCCCCACGTTCTCCTCCACCAACAGCATGGCCGCCCCTTTCAGCCGCTTGCTGTCCGCCGAACAGAACTCCGCCAGCCAGTCGTTATACGCCGCGAAAGTTTCCCGCGTCAGTTCCGGGTCCTCCAGCTTCTCGTACAGCGACAGCCCGATGGACGGATAGACCACGCCGCCATAAACCCCATCCTCGTCCATATCCTTGACGTGCTCGACGGGGATATAACCGCCCGGTCGTACCGCGCCGAACTTGCCTTCTTGAATAATATCCTGAGGCCGCTCGAACCTCAGCCCCGCCTGGGTTATGGCCCCCACGGGCGCGGCCTTCTTGTTCTCCGCGTACCAGAAGTCGAAGGGCTCGCCCTCCACCAGGTGAGGTATCTTGTCGCCGAACCTGGCCCTGTCCATCCTCTCGACCCACAGGTTGGGCGGCTCTACCACGTGGGAGTCCGATGAAATAACCTTGTAGTTAGCCATCTCAGTCCCTCCTGTTTAAAATTGCCTTGATATCCCTATCGCCAAGTTGGACACTAGCGTCCACGCGATGACCAATATGCATCATTATTGGGGTTCATCTGGTTAGCATGATTGTCCATAGCTGCCTGATAAGTATCGTTATTAGGGTTCATAGAATCTGACCGGTCATCGTTTGGTGACCTATCTGACTCGCCATCATAATCTCCATCATCCCAAGATTTCCCCTCACTCCCGGCGGTCTTTTGTCTTGCCATTTCTCTGACAGTGCTTTCTTTTAAGAGGGTGTTGCGAGTGTTTCTGTCAGGGCCAGGTACAATGGCTTCTAATGGATCAACTATATTCAATTGCGATTGCTCCTTTAAGCCAACCGTACGCAACTTAATGTCCATTACAAGATGATATTGAGGCTGAATGCTGCGCCACTTTCTTTCTCCTCTCTTCCATCCCTCCTCTGTCTCACGCCCTTTCATAATCCATGCGATGTAAGCTGCTAATTCTTCACGAATATACGGCGCGATTTTCTCACTGGCTCGGTTTATCCATGTTTCAATTGCTGTACTTCGCTTGTCGGCGTCCGGTTCACACAGAGCGTCATACATTTCGTCTCCTAAACGACCGAAGACAGTTGCCATGGATCACTCCCTGAAGAAGGTTGCGCCGACTATCTTACACTAACCCGCTGGCAGCACTCGAAATAAAAGGTTTTCCATGTTAGGTGGCCATACGCTGCAGCAAGACGGTGACCTACCTCTACACCCCACCGCCCACTCCCAACACCCCCGCCTTCTCCGCCGCCGATACCAGCTCTTTCTTTTGCTCCCTGCTCAGCGGCAGTATGGGCCTCCTCGGCTCCCTGCACTCGACGCCGTATTTGACGTCGCACAGCGCCTTGCATGTCGCCTGCATCCCGTACTTGGCCGCCAGGTCGATTAACACATTGGCCTTGTCCTGCCACTTCTGCGCCTCAGCCATGTTCCCCTTCTGGTACGCCCGATACGCGTTTATCCATAGCTCCGGCGATACCGTCAGCGGCCCGTCGACCACCCCTACGCCCCCCGCCGCCAGGCACGACAGGAACAGCGACCCGCTCCCCGTGAACACATCCAGCCCTATGGCCTTGAACCGACGCGTGTTATTGAAGTCCGGCGCCGAGTGTTTGACGCCCACAATCTGCGGCACCGCCTTCTTGATTCGGTCCAGCATCGGCGCCGTGAACTCCACCTGGGTGTACCTGGGCTGGTTATAGACAAAGAACGGCAGGTCGCCCGCGGCATCGGCCACCGCTTTGTAGTGCTCGATGATCGCCTGCTCCGACGGCCCGTAGAAGAAGGGCGGCACGCAGGCGATGGCGTCGGCCCCGGCCCGCGCCGCCACCCTCGCCATCCGCACCGACGCCGCCGTGGTCAGCGTTCCCACATGAATAATCGACTTGGCCTTGCCCTTGCACAGGCCTACCGATATCTCTGACGTCCGGTTGACCTCCTCTTCCGTCAGCAGCACGCTCTCTCCCGTCCCGCCGCTGACCCAGAAGCCATCGACTCCGGCCTTGATGTTCGACTCCATTATCTTGATAAAGGCCTTCTCGTTGAACTTGCCCTCCGGCGTGAAAGGCGTAATAGTCGCCGCGACGACCCCCTTAAACTGGCCCATTATGAGCCTCCTTTTCCTGTTTCGATTATAAGCTCGCCCAGTGATCCCACCGACGCCTTGTGCCCCGGCAGCACCACCACCGACGAGTCGTACTGGCATATCATGGCCGGCCCGACGATGACATTATTGCGCAACAGCCTGGCCCTGTCATAGTGGGGGCACTCCAGCCATCCCTGGGCCTGCTTGAAAAATACCTTACGATTTCCTAACAACGCCCTCGACGGGTCCTTCCCGCCCTCCGCTATCATCGCCGGCTCCGGCTTGGGCACCCGCCCAATGCCCCGCGCCTTCACGTTCACCACCTCAACCGCCGCCCTGGGGTCGGCGTGGCCGTAGTTGCGCTCGTGCGCGCGATGGAACTCCGCCGCCACCGCCTCCAACTCCCCCGCCGTCTTCAATCCCGACGTGACCGCTATCTCCAACTCGAAGTTCTGCCGCACGTACCGCATCTCTAGATATTTCTCGATAATCTGGTCCTTCTCGGCGATTTTCTCCTGTCGCAGCGTGCGCCGGCACTCCTCCACCTGCGCCTCCAACCCCCCGCGAATCGCCTCCAGGTTCTGCGGCGTCGCCCTCAGGAACCGTGTCGCCGACGCGCTGGTCTGGATGTCGCTGATGACCAGCCCCAGCGCCGAGAATAGCCCCGGGCTCGGCGGCACCACAATTCGGCCCACCTCCAGCTCCTCCGCCAGGTCGCCGGCGTGCAGCGGCCCCGCCCCGCCGTGGGCCACCATCGCGAACTGGCGAGGGTCGAACCCCCGGCTCACCGACACCACCCGTAATATACGCACCATGTTGGCGTTGACGATGTCTAATATCCCCTGCGCCGCCTCGTGGGCCGACATCCCCAGCTTCCGGCCCAGCTTCTCCTCGATAGCCTTCTTCGATAGCTCGGGCTTCAGTGTCATCCGCCCGCCGAGGAAGAAGTCCGGCGCGATGCGCCCCAGCGTTACGTTGGCGTCGGTCACCGTCGGCTCCGTGCCCCCCGAGTCGTAGCACACCGGCCCTGGCACTGCCCCCGCGCTCTGCGGCCCCACCTTCAGCAAGCCTGCCACGTCCACCCACGCCACGCTTCCCCCACCCGCGCTGCACTCCACCAGGTCTATTGACGGCGTCCGCACCGGCAGGCCCGTGATCCGCACCCCGTAATAGCCCGTCGCCTCCTTGCCTATCTCCAGCATGTTCGCCATGGACGGCTTCAGCCCTCGAATCAGGCTGGCCTTGGCCGTCGTCCCACCCATGTCAAACGATATCAAGTCCTTGAACCCGACACGCCGCCCCAAATCAATCGTCGCCAGCACACCCGCCGCCGGCCCCGATTCAATGGTCAGGTGCGGCCTCTCCACCGACACCTGCGCGCTGGCCATCCCACCTGAGGACTGCATTATGTAAAGATTCGGCGACGGCCTCTGCCGCTCCGTCAGCCCCTTCTGTAGGTTGCCGACGTATCGTTTAAATACCGGCCCGATGTACGCCACCGCTGTCGTCGTGCTGCTGCGCTCGAACTCCCTGAACTCCGGCGATATCTCCGACGACACCGCCAGGTACGTCCCCGACATCGCCTCCTGCAAAATCTCCTTGATACGCTTCTCGTGCGACGCGTTGACATAGGAGTTAAGCAAGCACACCGCCACCGCCTCCACACCCTCCGCCTTCAACGTCTCGATGCACTGGTACACGTCGCTCTCGCTCAGTGGCGTCACGACTTTCCCCTTGCTGTCGGTGCGCTCCGTCACCTCCAGCCGCAGGTATCGAGGCGCCAGCGGCTCCGGCCTGTCCACGTCCCACTTGTAGAAATGCGGCCGCGTCTGCCGCCCGATAGCCAGCACGTCCCTGAAGCCGCGAGTCGTTATAAGCCCTATCTTCGCGCCCGTCCTAGACAAAATCGCGTTGGTGTTCACCGTCGTCCCGTGGGCCACCATCCACAACCCCTTCAGCCCGCCTCGCTCGCCGCCGAAGTGGTCGATGCCGTCCAGCACCGACCTCGACGGGTCCTCCGGCGACGACGGCGTCTTATATACGGATAGCGAGCCCGAGTCTTCGTCAAACAAGATGTGGTCGGTAAACGTCCCGCCCACATCCACACCAATCCGCAATCTGGGCACTAACAGCTCCTCCCGATTTTGTCGTTCTGAGATGGGGGCCGTTCACCCTGAGCCTGTCGTAGGGTCGGCCCGTAGCAAAGAATCCGTTGTGTCTGCAACCTACTTCTCGCATCCATCAGTTAGGCACCGCCTGCTAATGTAAGGGCGAGGTCGCCTCGCCCTTCCCATCTGGTCCTCTCTCCCCTTGAGCGCCTGCTCTCCTTAAGGATTGATGTGCATAAAAGGACTGACGGGTACCGAGAAAATTCCTTCTCCCTTGATGGGAGAAGGCGCAGGTTGAGGGTGAAACCCTGGACAAACGATATTTTATCAATACCACCTGCCACGCTGCGTTCATCCCTTCCCCTTCCTACCCCTCAGCCTCCGCGTCTCCTCCACATCCAGCCGCCGACGCCCCAAATCCACCGCCACCCCGTAATCCCGCTTCGCCGACTCCACCGACACCAGCCCATTCACCACGTCCGTCAGCACCGACTCCGGCTCTCTATCAAATGGATGCCCATACCCGCCGCCGCCCCCTGCAAAAATGCTAACGATGTCCCCGGTCTTGGCCGGCACAAACGTAGCCTCTCGATGTATCTCTTCGTGGTCCGCCGAGTCCGGCGACTTCATAATCCGAGTCAGCGTCCCCTTGTTGCCCCCCAGCAGCCCCGGCCCGGGTATCTTGTGCCGGTTCGAGTGTGTCCCGACATACGAATCGATCAGCATCCGCCAGTCCTTGCGTATGCCCACGCCTCCCCTAAACTTCCCCGGCCCCCCCGAGTCCCTCACGTACTCCAGCCGCTCCGCCATCATCGGGAACTCCTGCTCCATCGCCTCCACGGGCAGATTGGACGTGATATGCACGCCGTTGACCCCGTCCTTATTGGGCCGCGCTCCGCCCCCGCCGCCGACGGTCTCGTAGTAGATAAACGAACGAGGCGACGGCGCGCTGAACCCCATCCCGTGGGTCCCGTGCCCGCCCGCCTCGATGCCCTTCTTCACCGCCCCCGACAGCGCTTCGAACAGCGAGTCCGGTATCTGCGACGCCACTTCATATCGCGCTCCCAGCGGCGACGGCGCTTTGCAGTTCACCAGGCACCCGTCAGGCGCGGTGACCTTTATGGCGCGAGCAAACCCTGCGTTGGGCTGTATATCGGGGTCAAGAATCGAACGAAATACCCAGTACACCACCGTCAGAGTCCCGTGCATCGGATTGTTGATGCCGAATTTGGCCGGTCCGCCTGTCCCTGCGTAATCGACCAGCACCTCCGGCTTCGGCTTGTGCTTGACGGTAATCTTGACCTTGATGGGTATCGGCTCGTCGCTGTCCATGTCGTCGTCCAGCGCGTCCGACGCCGAATACTCCCCCTCCGCCAGCGACGCTATCCCGTGCCGCGCCTTCCGCTCGGCGACGTTCAGCAGTTCCTCCAGCGCCCGCACGATAACCTCGCCGCCGTACTGCGCCGCCAGCTCATTCATGCGGCGCGCCCCCAGGAACAGTGACCCGCAGTGCGCCCTTATGTCCCCGTCCCGATTGTCCGGGTCACGCACGTTCAGCAGCACAATGTCTAAAATATCCTGCTGTAATTCGCCAGCCTTATATAGCCGTACCGGCGGCAGCCGCAGCCCCTCTTGATATATCTCCGTGGCGTCGCCCAACGCCGCCTGCCCCGGCGCCTTGCCCCCCACGTCCGGCCAGTGCCCCGTGTTCCCCACAAAGGCCACCAATCGCCCTTCGTGGAACACCGGCGCGACAAACGTCACGTCCGCCAGGTGCGACGGCCCGCCGCTGTACGGGTCGTTGACGATAAACACATCGCCCTGCTGTATGCTCTCGATGGGAAACCGCTTGAGTATCGCGTCACCGGTAAACAAGAATGACCCCAGGTGCATGGGCAGGCTCATGTCGCTGATGCATACCACCTGCCCCTTACCATCCATCACCACCGACGAGCAGTCCTGCCGCTCCTTTATGTTGGTCGAGTACGCCGACTTGATAAGCCCCACCAGCACCTCGTCCGCTATTGACGCCAGCGCGTTGCCTATGACTTCGACGGTGATGGGGTTCAGCCTGGTCTTAGCCACCAATGCCCTGCCTCGCGAATTAACAGGCGTCGAAATTCGACGCCTGTCTAAGCATAGAATAGGTTAGCGTAGAGAGGGTGTCAACTTTGAAAATTGCCGTTTGGCTCTCTAAACAACTTTGCAGGAGAATTTATCTGCTAATCACAGGAGTCCGGGGAGAACCTGTTTCCATAGTGGGGCTGATGGGTCTGGTTCTCCCCCTTTTCCTCGTGAGGAAAAGGGGG
>VGZZ01000043.1 GCA_016872285.1 SAR202 cluster bacterium
CTGCCGGGGAGGAGGGCAAGTGGCGGGAGGAGACAGAGGGGTGATGGGCAGAGCGCAGGGGTTGCGGCGCTTCGGGATAGTCCATAACATGATTTTTAGAGCTTAATCGAGGGAGTTAATGAACAGGCCTACGCTGAGGGACGTGCTGGAGGCGCGGAGGACGATATCTCCGTATGTTCAGCCCACGCCGCTGACGGGCTACACCGCGCTGAACAAGGTGTTTGACGCCGACGTGCGGCTGAAGCACGAGAACCACCACCCCCTGGGGGCCTTTAAGGTCAGGGGCGGCGTCAATCTGATGGCGCATCTCAGCCCGCAGCAGAGACAGCGAGGCGTTATAACGGCATAGACGGGGAACCACGGACAGTCCATCGCTAACGCGGCGCGTTTGTTTGGGGCGAAGGCGGTGGTGGTGCCCGAGGGGGCCAACCCGCTGAAGGTGGAGTCGATGCGAAACCTGGACGCCGAGGTGCTTTTTCATGGGGGGCACTTCGATGAGTCGAGGGCTTACGCCGAGTCGCTGGCGGCGGAGCGGGGGATGCGGTATGTTCACGCGGTCAACGAGCCGCTGCTCATCGCCGGCGTCGGGACGTACGCGCTGGAGATTATGGAGGAGTTTCCGAATGTGGACTATATCCTTGTCCCCCTGGGTGGCGGCAGCGGGGCGGCGGGGGTGTGCATCGTCGCCAAGGCGATAAATCCGACGGTGAAGGTTGTGGCGGTGCAGTCATCGCAGGCGCCGGCGGGATACCTATCGTGGAAGGAGGGGCGGCTGGTGCAGGCGCCGATGGGGACCAGGGCGGAGGGGCTGGCGACGGGGACGGGGTACGAGATGCCGCAGGCGATACTACGGGACCTGCTGGACGATTTTGTCCTGGTGAGCGACGAAGACATTAGCCGGGCCATGGTCATGCTCATCGAGAAGGCGCATACGCTGGCAGAGGGGGCGGGAGCGGCGGCCCTGGCAGGGGCGCTGAGCATAAAGAAGCAGCTCAAGGGGAAGAGGGTGGCGGTGGTGGTGAGCGGGAGCAACGTGACGCTGGAGGCGCTGCGGGGGGCGCTGGATCTGCGCAAGCCGAACTGAAGCCATTGTTCTCTTTTAGTTGAGACGTCTTATACTAAAAGACTCCGTTGTCTAGTCGGGATACCACCCCCTTTGTCCCCTTTCCCGACTGCATCGGGACTGAGTACAGCCTGCTGGAAGGGGAAGAGAAAAAAGGAACCACAACCCCCTCTAACTCCCCCTTCGCCTTCCAGGCCGAAGGGGGAGAACCAGACAGGACATGCCAACGTACCGTCAAAGCGCTTCCGATTAGGGCATGACTTGACTAAGGAGATGCAAGAAGTGATATTGCAGGGCTGTCTTAAGAGGAAGGAGAAAAATGGCTGAGGCGAGGCCGGAGGCAGTCAGACCGGGGGAGCTCCACGAAGCGCCGGAGCTTCCAAAGAAACAGCTAGTTATGACCATGGCCGGAGTAATGCTGGCCTTGTTTTTGGCGGCGCTGGACCAGACGGTGGTCAGCACTGCCATGCCTCAAATCATCTCCGACCTGGGCGGGTTCTCGCAGTACACCTGGGTGACGACGGCGTATCTGCTGGCGTCGACGGCGGCGGTGCCGATTGTGGGGCGGCTGACGGACATGTACGGGAGGAAGTGGTTCCTGCTGGCGGGGACGCTGGTGTTTCTGCTGGGGTCGGTGCTGGCGGGGTTGTCGCAGACCATGGGCCAGCTTATCGCATTCAGGGCGGTGCAGGGATTGGGCGGGGAGTGATACCTGGCACTGTCGTTCATCGTTATCGGAGATTTGTTCTCGCCCAAGGACCGGGGGCGGTACCAGGGCTACATCAGCGGGGTCTTTGGGATGTCGTCGGTGGTGGGGCCGACCATGGGAGGGTTCCTGACGGACAGCCTTTCCTGGCGGTGGGTGTTTTTCATCAACATACCGATAGGGATGCCCCTGGTAGCGCTGCTGCTGACTTATTTCCCCAACATCCGGCCGTCGCTGATGAAGCACAGGCTGGACTACTTGGGAGTCATAGCGCTGGTGCTGACGGTGGTGCCGCTGATGCTGGCGCTGACCTGGGGCGGCGTCGAGTATGCGTGGGACTCGGTGGAGGTGGTGGGACTACTGGTGTTCTCGGCGGTGATGCTGGCGGCGCTGATATTTATCGAGATGCGGGCGGCGAAGCCCATCATACCGCTATCGCTGTTCAAGGACCGGGGAGTGAGCCTGTCTTACCTGAGCATCTTCTTCACGGGGTTCGCGATGTTCGGGGCCATTATCTTTGTACCGCTGTTCTTCCAGGGAGTGCTGGGGAAGTCGGCGACCAGCAGCGGCAGCTTTTTGACACCGATGATGCTGGGGACGGTCACGGGGGCATTACCGGCGGCAGGGGCTGGCTGGGCTGTGGATTATGGCGGTGGGGGCGGCGCTGGTGGCGACGCTGGACAGGGACACCAATTACCCGCTGGCGGTGTTTTATCTAATCATTATGGGCTTTGGAATGGGAATCACCTTCCCTACCTTCACCATCGCGGTGCAGAACGCGGTGCCGTATAGGGTCATGGGGGTGGCGACGTCGGCGACGCAGTTCTTCCGGACGATTGGTGGGACCCTGGGCCTGGCGATTATGGGTTCGGTGATGGTTAACCGGTTCTCGAAGAGCCTGCTGCAAGACACCCCTCAGCAGGTCAAAGACGCCATGACTCCGGGAACTCTGGAGGCGATAGCCCATAACCCCCAGGCGCTGGTGAGCGAGCAGGGGAGGGCGAATTTAGCCGAGGCCTTCAGGGGGGCGGGGGAACAGGGGCCGTCACCCCAGGCCCAGTTGTTGGATACCTTGAAGGAAGCCCTGGGTGGAGCGATCAACGAGGTATTTATAATCGCGGTGGGGATGATAGCGGCGGCGTGGGTGGTAACATTTTTCATAAAGGAGATACCGTTGAGGGGGAGGGCGCCAGCGGCGGTCCCCGGCGGCCCCGGATCAGGGCCGAGGGCCAAGGGGACGCCGCGGCCGGCGGAAGGGCCGGCGGGAGGAGATGGGAAGTAGAGTCTAATCGAGCGTATTCATAGCTAATAAATGTAAAAATGTAATAAGTGTAGACGTAGAATTGGGTTGGGATAACAGGAGGAAAGTGGGTGGGAGAGAGCGGGTCTTAGGCCGCACTACAACAGAGGAAACTGGGTGAACGGAAGCCTTAGAGTCCCAACCCGAGCTTATTCCGGGCTTTCCTCGAAGTAACGGGCGAGCTCGTCGCGGGGGAAGGTGGGGAGGGGTTTGGGGCCGTTGAGGCCGTCCAGGACCATGCCGCGTTTTTTATCGACGACTTCACCGACTTCAAAGGCCTGGATGCCTTCTCGGCGGAGGCGCGAGAGGAGGGTGGGGACCTGGGGTTTGGGGAGGGCAATGATTAGGCAGCCGGAGGCGAGGAGGCCGAAGGGGTTGAGGCCAAGGGCGCGGCAGATGTCGGCGCACTTGGTCAGCAGGGGGATAGCGCTTTCATTTATATATAGGCCAGCATCGGCGGCGTGGGCCAGCTCCTGGAGGCCGGTGGCGAGGCCGCCTTCGGTGGGGTCATGCATGGCGTGGACTTGAACGGCGTCGCAGGCGGCGAGGGCTTCCTTGACGACGCTAATGCCAGGGTCAAAGAGAAAATTGGCGGCTTTTTTCAGGGTGGCTGGGGGGACGCCGGCAGTCTGGAGTTGGGGGCCGCGCTCTCGGGCCAAGAGGGCGGAGCCTTCGATGGCGATGCCTTTGGTGAGGACGATGGCGTCGCCGGGGCGGGCGCCGTCGGTGACCACCTGCCGGCCTTTTTCGACCTCGCCGAGCATACAGCCGACAATGACGGGCTGGGTGACGGAGGCGGTGACCTCGGTATGGCCGCCGACGAGGGTGACGCCGAGGGCCTGGCAGGCCTCGGTGATCTGGTCGAAGATGGGTGAGACCTGGGACTCGGGGGTGGACTGGGGCAGGAGGAGGGTGGCGAGGAACCACTGGGGGCGGGCGCCAGCGCAGGCGATGTCATTGGCATTGACGTTGACGGCGTACCAGCCGATGAGGTCAGTGGCGAAGGTGATGGGGTCGGTCTTGGCGGCGAGGAGTCGGGGGCCGGCGTCGATGAGGGCCACGTCGCGGCCGATGCCGGGGCCGACGAGGACTCGCGGGTCCTTGATGGGGACCCGGGCCAAGAGCTTTTCCAGGACGTGAGGGGGAACCTTGCCGAGCTTCATATCATCGAGTCGAGGATAGAGGACGGCGGTCTGAGTGTAAAGTTAGAACAAGAATGTAAAGAGTAGCTAGTGTAATATGTAGTGTAATTACAATGTTCTAAAAAGTAGTGTATGTTCTAGACTTTGTTTAAAACTTATCTTATACATTTCTCGTATATACTTGACAATCGGTTGGAACGGGGCTATTATCATACAACAAAGCAGCAAGATAACCCAACAAGGGGGTGTCACAGTGGCAAGGAAGACCAAACTCATGAGGCGAGTCGAGCAGGAGCACAAGCAGCCGTTGGAACGGCTCCTGCCCGAGATGGTAAACGAGGTAGGGCTTTCCGAGACGGCGACGGCCCTGGGGGTGAGCAAGGCTACCCTGGGGTACTGGCTCTTGAAGCTGGGCATCAACGTTCGGCGGGTGGCCCTGGCCCCCGGCGAGACCCTGGAAGTTAAGCGGATAACTAACTAGCGACCCACCTAAGTATATCAAGGATAAATCGGCCGGTCCGTCTCAGATGGACTGGCCGATTCCTTTTTGCGGGCTAACGTCAGACCGGCAGGCGACGGTGGGGAATGGAGTTACTGTGCCAAAACCCAAGGTGTAGTATTAAAAAACAGTTAAACAACTACACGTTGTATATAGTAAGATCGCGTGTTGACGCTCAGGGTGGCAGCACGTATCATACTGCCACTATTTGCAGGGGTGGGTACTATGAAACTTTCCTGTCTTCAGGAGAACCTGAGCAAAGGACTAGCGATAGTCGGGAGGGCGGTGGCTACCCGTACTACCCTGCCGATCACCCAAAACGTGCTGCTGACAACTGACGGGGGCCGCCTGAGGCTGTCGGCCACCAACCTAGAGATCGCTATTACTACATGGGTGGGGGCCAGCGTCGAGGAGGAGGGGTCGCTGTCGGTGCCGGCGAGGCTTTTGACGGAGTTTGTGGGGTCGCTGCCGCCGGGGCAAATCGACATAACCTCTATGGACCGGCCCAAGAGCATACAACTGAAGTCTGGTCGTTTTGACGCAAGGATTAATGGGACGGACTCGGAGGAGTTCCCGCCCATACCGTCGGTGGACCAGGGGACGGCGGTGAAGATCAAGAGCAAGGTGTTGAGATCGGCGGTGGGGCAGACGGTGTTTGCGGCGGCGACGGAGGAGTCGAGGCCGGTGCTGACGGGGGTGAAGCTGGAGATAGTGGGCGACCACATGACCATGGCCGCCGCCGACGGGTTCCGGCTGGCGGTGCATCGGGGGAAGACGGAGGAGGCGGTAAAGGACTCGGTGTCGGTCATCATACCGGCCAGGACGCTTAACGAGGTAAGCCGGATGCTGGAGGACGGGGACAGCCTGGTGCAGGTCATGGTGGCGCCGGGGAAGGCCCAGGCGATGTTTCGGTTGGAGAACATCGAGGTAGTGTCGCAACTCATCCAGGGGAACTTCCCTCCCTACAGCGACCTGGTCAACGACGCCATGAAGGGGACAAAGGCCAAGGCGGAAGTGGCGCTGCCTGAGCTTTTGCAGGCGTCGAGGTCGGCGTCCATTTTCGCGCGGGACAGCAGCAACATCGTGCGGATACAGGTGACGCCGGGGAGCCCGGGGCAGCTAACGGTGTCGTCGCGGGCGGAGGAGGTAGGGGAGAACGTGGGGGAGGTGGAGTGCTCGGTGGAGGGGGAAGAGTCCAAGATAGCGTTCAACAGCAAGTACCTGCTGGACGTGCTGCAGGCCATGGGCGGGGAGAAGGTGTGGCTGGAGACCAGCGGCCCGAGCCGTGCAGGGGTGTTCCGACTGCCGGGGAGCGACCAGTACATACACCTAGTGATGCCAATGTTTGTACAGTGGTGAATGCTGATGTCCAGCCAAGCTTCAGAGACGATTGTCTATCATTTCCCGCCTGAACTTACATTGCTCCTAGTGGATACCATTCCCCTCTTATGCAAGTCGAAGCGGGACGTTTTGCTTTTCTTTAAAGGTGCCGGTATCCCGAGTCGGTACTTAGAGAATTTACAAGATCAGGTCCGTAGTAAGGAATCCGTCAACAAGTTTCAAATGGTTAGATCGGTTTTGGAGGCCATCAATTCCGCTGGAGACCCGTTGATAGCTTGTCGCCGTGAGGTTCTTAAACGGGTGACAGAATGGGAAGATTTTTCAACATGCTGGGCGGACGACCAATTGAAGGCTAAAGGTCTTGTGACTGAGGTTCGGCGCGTTGTTGGGGTAAAAGACTCATTTACAAGGATGAACCTTGAACGTGAGCATGAGCGCCTCCAGAGGGTAGAAGCTGCGAGAGTACAGGCCGAGGAAGTACGCAGAAAACAACTGGAAATAGACGGCGTGCGAAGAGATCTTACAGATTGTTTCCTGATTGAGAACCCTGCTGAACGGGGGCATAGGCTAGAAAGCGTTTTGACCAGGTTGTTTAAGACGTATGATTTGTCGATTCGTGAGCCATTTACCGTGCGTACTGAAGACGGAAAGATCTTGGAACAGATCGACGGCGCTATAGAGTATGAAGGTAATATATACCTTGTTGAAATGAAATGGTGGGCGGAAAAATTAGGTCCGGGCGATATCGCCCAGCATTTGGTTCGCGTTTTTAATAGAGGATACTCGCGTGGCCTATTTATTGCAGCTGGTGGTTTCACACCCGCCGCGATAGAGTCATGTAGAGAATCTTTACAGCGGACTGTATTCTCACTGTGTACTCTACAAGAGATCGTATTACTGCTGGAGCAACAGAAAGACCTAAGAACTTTGTTAAGAGCGAAAATTCAAGCCGCCATTTTGGACAAGAACCCGCTTTGTCAACCATTGCTCGCAGGATAGACTTGGCAGTCTGAAGAGCTATGGTTAGCAAATACAGAACAGGCTCACGTGCTGAAGCTCTCTTGGCAGACCAAAATCTTCTGGCATTGGCAAGTAGTGTCCTACTCGCTCAGACCTCGCAAGGGCAGAGGACGTTGCACGTATGCTCTTGGGAACGAAACGTCAGGCTGACTCAGCGAGAGAACAACTGATACAGTTAGTCGCTCCACCTCCCAAGCGTCCACTCTACTATTGCCAGCACGAGCTTCAGTTCTTACCTCGCTGGACGCGGGATGCTCTCCGAGACCTAGGCGATTACATAGATCTCCTTTTAAAAGAAGCACTATATGAGATCACGAGCAACGAGAGAGTGTTTAGGAATCCTTTTGGCTCTACTATAGATGCAATTGCTAAACTACCCAGACGTACGTTCTCCGATGATTTGCTATCAAAGCTCAGGATTTTCAACAATTTCATTTATGCTCCTGCAAAGCACGATTTCAAGCTACCGACAGGTCGGCGTGATCATCGCTTCACATCGCGAGAAGTTGTAATCTCCGCATTTGTCACTATGCGATTAGCAGCAACTATTACTGAATTGTCTCAAAGAGCCCGTCTCGCCAGTTTAGATAAGCTTCCGATGAATGACTACCATTATGAATGGCAGACTTAGAGGAACTTGCTTTCGACTTTAAAGTGGGCCACTTAAAAATGTTAGTATTGCACCATCGTCCTGGAGCTAATATCAGTGGCTACCCTTTCGATAAAAAACGTTCCTGAGGATTTGGCGGAGAAGCTGCAGGAGCAGGCTAAACGCAACCACCGGTCTCTGCAGGAAGAGCTTTTATCAATTTTTGAGGAGGCGGCGAAAGATCAGAAGCTTACAGTGAGGGAATTATCGAAGCATGTGAGCAAGCTTGGAATAAAAACTGGCGACGACTCCGCGCGGCGGATTAGGGAGATGAGGGATTCCAGATAAGGTAGTTGGGACTAGTGTGAAGGAGTTTTATTTAACGGACAGAGATTGGAAATGTCGCTCCAAAGCCGATTCCCCTGGCAGACAATCTATTTGGGATTAGGTGAATCTGTAAAACTCAATTGGTTTTGCTTACTGCCACGGCTTTCCTCAGTAGGCCAGATGTGGACTTTACCGTAGACGCCATCATAGCCGGGGTCGACGGTGATGTTGCCGTCGCGGACGCGCTGGACGCCTTCGGCGACGCGCTCACCGGCGACGGAGGCGATTTTTTCTATCGACGCCTCTTGCAGCAGCGGGAGTTCGGGACCGAGTTCTTCGATAAGGCTTTTATAGGCCTGCTCTACGGCTTTAGTGGCTACGCCCTTGCCCAGGGCGCCGGCGATGATTTCTTGGAGGGGGACCAGTCGGAGGTAGGGAGGGCGCTGCTCCGAGGGATCGATGAGAAGTCCAGCATCGCCGAGGGTGACGTGTTCCGGGCGGGCGGCGAGGGCTTCCACTCGATGGGCCACGCCGATGGTCATTCGCCTGCCGCATCGGGGGCACTTTTTGCCGGTGGGCGAGGCCAGGGTCTCCTGGGGAGACTGGCGGACGTGGCAGTTTCGATGGCCGCTGAAGTGGTACTTGCCTTCTTCGGGAAAGAACTCGATGGTATAGGCGATGGACTGGTCTTGGAGAGACTGGCGAAGGCCGTCGAAGGTTAAATCGCCGTCGATGGCGGTGACCTCGCGGCCCAGGCGAGGGAGGGAGTGGGCGTCGGAGAAGGAGACGATGGACTTGCCGTCCAGCTCAGGCATACGCCAGTTCATGGCGGGGTCGCTGGAGAGGCCGGTCTCGATGGCGGGTATGGCACTGAATATATCGCCGAAGCACTCCTCCATAGAGTCGAAGCCGCCTTCGGAGCCGTAGACGGAATACCAGGGCGTCCAGGCGTGGGCAGGGATGACGATGGAGCGGGGGTCGGTCTCCAGGGTTAGGGAGGTGAGGTCTCGGGCGGAGAGGGAGAGGGTAGGACGTCCGTCCTCGGCCAGGTTGCCCCACTGGGCGAGGGACTGCGCTAGCTTTTCCATGGTGTCGAAGGAGGGGACGAAGAGCAGCATGTGGACCCGGCGTGTCCGGTCCGCCTGGCGATAGACGCAGCTAACCTCGGTGCCGAGGATGAAGCGGCAGTTGTTGAAATCGAAGAGGCCGCCGGGGGCATCTGTCAGCTTGGAGCGAAGCTCGGCCATCCAGGCGGGGTGGGTAAAGTCGCCGGTGGCGAGGAGATGAATGCCCTTAAGCTTGGCCCAGGCGGCGAGGTTTTCCAGGGTGAGCTGGGGGCTGGTGCCCCGGGCGTAGGAGGAGCGGATGTGGAGGTCGGCGACATAACGCATAATTTAATTCTAGGTGACGGCAGGGTAATATGGTATGGGGAGGTGCGTTTCCGCGTCTGGGCTGTGGTAGACTAGGGTTCCAGGCCAACGTAGCTCAGTGGCAGAGCAGCGGTTTCGTAAACCGCAGGTCGTGGGTTCAAATCCCACCGTTGGCTCCATGTTTTTAGATACACAAGAAGGCCTCCGATTCGCCAGGAGGCCCTCTTTTTATGCCACCGAGTAAAAACTCCTAGCGCCAGACATTATAAGTAGACAGACACACGCAGCACGACTAGTCATAAAGAACCGAAGGGAGTATCAAAAAGAGGAGTTTAGTTCTATACACACAGGCTATCTTCAAACCTAGCAGGCAACAAAAAGGGAGATGGGGAGGGGTTAATTAATGAGAAGCAAACTGTTGACTCTAGGTCTAGCAGCTATTGGCCTCTTGGCATTTGCGCGTACCAATGTAGGCTGGCTTTCCTGGTCAGGCTAGAAGAGAGGGAAGCGCCATAGGGGACGATTGCCCCTGCTTCCAGAGTCTAACCTGAGGCGTGACGGCGGGTTGCCACGGCCATTTAGGTTGGATAGAATGGCCGTGCTTTCTACTATCGTTGTTCTTTAAGGCCTTGCAGGCCATATTATGGGTGACTGTGGGGGGGACGTTGGGAAAGATAGGCGTGTCACTGGATGACTATGAGGCCTTGGTGGCCGCTGCCAGGAAGGATTTCAAAAGCCGGCGAAGCGTCTCTGTTATCTTTTCGCCCGGAGTGTCCAAAGGGCTTCTCGAAAACTTTCTCCTGTTTTTCTGCGCGTACGGAGTACGCATAACCGAGCCAGTAGAGGGTTGGATCAGGCAGGCGGGGGAACGGTGCATCAAGCTGGGGTTTGGTCGACTGGGCGAATCGCTGCTGGTCCACTCGAAGCAAGAGGCGGGCCACCATCTGCTCTTCCTCCAGGACGCGAAGTCCCTGGCGGCAAGGGCCGACGCGACTCATAGGATAGGTCTTGACCTCGCCGCTATCCTCGCGATGCCTGACACCCCTGGTATAGACGCTTACCGCGAATTACATAAGCGCGTCATTGAAGGAGACAGTCCGTACGCTCAAATCGCCATCGAGTATGAGATTGAGGCCTTGTCTATTGAGTATGGCCCTCGATTAATAGGTCAAGTCATAAACCGTCTAGGGCAGGAGACGGCGCAGGGGCTAAGTTTCATCAAGCACCATGTGGCCGCAGACGTAGGGCATACCAGCTTCAACCAGCGGCAAATCGAAAACTTACTGGCCTTTCATCCGCAGGCAATCAATAAGCTGGCCTACGCAGGTAAAGCAGCCTTAGCTGCCTATGGGATTTTCCTAGATGATTGCCTGGAGTTAGCCGGGACACAGCGGGCAGAAGCGGTATGAGCAGAGGAAAGGTCTTCT
Source organism: SAR202 cluster bacterium (assembly GCA_016872285.1). Taxonomy (NCBI): domain Bacteria; kingdom Bacillati; phylum Chloroflexota; class Dehalococcoidia; species SAR202 cluster bacterium. The sequence continues at coordinate 10,785 of VGZZ01000043.1, forward strand.
GGGAACTTCGCCCTCCGCCTCTAGGCGAGGATGAGTCTTCATCTCAAGGCCAATGGCTGGATGAGCTGGTCCATATGCGCGGCAGGGTTCTCTACGCAAATAACCGCCGTCCTATGTTCAGGACCGCCGCAGGTGAGCTGGTGGACTCCGACCCAACCGACCACGCGGCATACCACGTTCTGGCCCGATCTGAGGGCGAGCTTATTGGATGCTGCCGGATGGTCAGGTTGGATGCTATTCCTTGTTCTACCACGGAGGAACTGCTGGGCGCGGGACGATTTCAGAAGCTGCTGGACTGCCTTCAGGTAAAACGCAGCGACACCGGGGAGGCCGGACGGTGGGTGGCCGTGCCTGAGGCGCGGGGCCTGGAGGTTGGGCTGCGGCTTGTGGCTGGAGCATGGGCGGTGGCAAGGCGGCTGGGCCTCAAAACCGTGGTGGCTGTCGCGGGCACTCGCGACGGGCAGGACGCGGCGCTTATGCGGATTGGCGGGCGACGAGTGGAGGACGTGGGGCCTATCGCGGCGCCTAGGTACGCTGATGAGGTGGTGGTAATAACCTTTGACGTTGCTCGACCGACCCCGTCCTTCGCGTCGCTTGTCCAGCAGATGGAGGAGACCCTGTTTGCGCCGCAGGGAAGTCTGGCCCGTTTGCCTAGTGAGCGCCCCTAGGCAAAGTCCAGCCACTTCTCTTCCAGGTTATGGGCGATGACGGTCTCATTTACCCTTTTCTTGTTGAGGAGACGGGCGGTGTAGAGCCAGGACCCTTGATGACGCCGCGTGGCGGCGTCAATCCACCCCAACTGGCCACGATAGTCACCGCGCAAGACGCATATCTGGCTGCCGGGCAGAAATCTGGGCGCGTTTTTCTTGGCAGGGGTGTTTTGTCAGCCGCAACTCGGGCACTTTGCAGGCGTCTTAGCAAGGAAGTAAGCAAGATAGAGTATGGCGGGCAATATGGCTGGAGCAAGCCATAAGAGGAGCCATTGCCAACTGAAGCCTTTAGCGGGCTTTACGTTTTTATCGCATTTAACACATAGCATATTTGCGGCGCCTTAGAGATATTTTGATGGTGCTAGCATTGGAGGCCCGATAAAGGGGACCTTTCCTACGGTTAATGGGGTGAGGACTCCCCTGGCAACCTTAATCATTTCAGATTGGTTTAGAGCCGTATCAGGGAAACCCCCACGGTTTTTGGTCAATATTAATAGATAGAGCTTGGCGGCCCTTTAGCCTGACTGCGGCTGAATCAACGGCGGCGACCCTCTCGTTTCATAAGCAACAAGATTAGTGCCCGCGGCAGATACAATCCAGGCACGAATTCAGGTACAATATATAAGAAATGATGTTCTAGTTGCATTCCCAGGGCCGCGACGCGCGGTGGAGATGCGGCCGGGGCACATTAAACAAGGGATGGTTGAGGGCAGTCCGCGTCACGGGTTTGTAATGATGGATCTAAATCGGGAGGGCGCAGCTATTCTCGAGTTGGTCCTCGCCGGCGCACGTTACGAAACACTTTGGAACGCCTGAACCGGCCTTAACTTAAGACAAGTCGTCGAGGACTAATGGACAAGCGTTTGCTTAAGCCCGGCTGGGCTGGGTTGCTGGGGCTAAGTGAGGCCGTTTATATCCGGTCGGAGCTGCAGAGGAGCGGCGCGTTGAGGCGCCTTTGGGGTTTTGGCAAAGATGTCCAGCTAGCCGGAATAGCCCGCCGAGCCTACCCGGAAGACCCACGAGAAGCCGTTAAGTACATTCACGAACAAGAGCCAGTCGAGAAGCAGCCTCCGAAACGCGCTGCCAAGCCGGAGAACCCTCAGAACGGGAATAGACGCGGCACAACGATACGCTTAGGGAAACGCCCTAAGCCTCGCGCCGCCGCGGCGCGCTCTGGCAGCATCAAGGCTAAGGTAAAGCCCAAAATCTACAAGGGTACCAACGCCAAGGCTAAAATTCACAAAACTGCCAAAGCGAAACCAAAAATCCACAAGCCCGCCAAACCTATAAAGACCAAGGCAAAAATGAAAAGCCGGGAACGACCTAACCAATTGAAGCGTCGGGCGGAACAGCGTGGTAGACAAGCCGCGAGTCGTAAACGTAAATAGGCACGTCTTCAAACTTTCTATGCAAAAACATCGTACAATAATTAACCGCTCCGCGCTGGCGTAAAGCCAAGACTACATTGTGAGGTCTGAGATTGTCGTCAAAGATTAAGGGCCTAGTTGTATTGCTGGTTATGCTGGCGTCAGGCGCCGTCTTGCTGACCGCCTGCGGTAGCGACCCAACAGCGACACCGTTGCCGACGGCGACGCCGACGCCCTCAGCGCCACAGGGAGTATCTGACGCGGAATTCCTATTTCAGCGGGGGCAGGACTTGGAGAAGGAACAGCTGTACACACAAGCTGTCAAGGCTTATGACGACCTTATCAGGATCAACAACCGCTACCCCAGGGCGTTTGTGGTGAGAGGCGAGGCGTTAAGGAAGCTGAACATGCTGGATGAGGCCGTTAGAGACTTTACTCAGGCTATACGCCTGTTCCCAAGGGATTGGGAGGCGTATTACCTGAGGGGCTCCACCTTTGGGAATCAGGGCAAAATGGACTTTGCGCTAAAGGACTTTGACGAGGCAATCCGCCTGAACCCCGGTCACGCGCCGTCGTACAACGCGCGGGGGTTTGCCTTGTCCGGCACAGGCAAGCTGGAGGAGGGCATAAAGGCCTACGACGAGTCGATTAGACTGGACCCCAATTATGCCGTGGTTTACGCGAATCGCGGCATGGCCCATGCGGTCAGGGGGGACGACGTGAAAGCTGAAGCGGACCTTCGGAAGGCTGTGGAGCTGGGGCTGGACGAGGAGTCGTTATTCGCGGAATTTGAGGAGGTCAAGAGCCAGCGCCCATAGGCGGGGATAGCGGGAAGGCCAGATCATGAGCGGACAAGGGGGAGACTTGGTTGTTAGCGACGAGACGGTAACCAAAGCTGTGGAGTTCATGGCTTGCAGCTTACATTGTCGAAACTGCGGCACTCGCGCACGGTACGGCGATTACGAGTGCCCGCACTGCGGTCGAGACCTGGAGGAGGACCTGCGTATATGGGCGTCGGGACTGCTGGAGCGGGCGCTGAGTCGGGAAGCAGGGTAGGACAGGGTTTAAAGAAGCCGGTAATTGACACGGCGTGAGGCCCGACGGCACAATAGGCGAGTGGCCCCCCCGGGAATTGGGGACCAAGCAGCCGATGACGACCGCGGGCCTATTTGTTCAAGAAAGGGATCCATGAGCGAATTAATTTCCAGGCTGGAGAAGATTGCCAAAGGGTCGCAGACGCCTATGGGGTTTGGAGCGGCGTCGCGGGCGGAGAAGATGGCTTGCATGGCGGTAGTAGGGTTGCTGCGCGCCAACCACGTGAAAAAAGCTGACTTGATTGCCAAGACTAAACTTGACGCGGCGCTAATTGAGGGCAATGGAGTGGACAAGGAGCTATCGGATATTTCCGGCGCGCTCAAAACTATCCCATGGGGCCTGGCGGTGGAGGAGCTGGACGGAAAGAGAGCGAAGGGACTGATAGAGAAGGGGTGTGATTTCTTTGTGGTATCGCCAGAGAAGACCCAGATGGAGGCTATGAAAGAGGAGAAGCCCGCCTATCTACTTCCCGTCGCTATAGATTCGGATGACCGGTACTTAAGGGGAGTGGAAGGGCTGCCGGTGGACGCCGTCATTCTTTCCATGGACTCGCCAGCGCCGCTCACGCTGCAACATTTCATATCGATAGGCATCATACGTCCGATGCTGGACAAGTATGTGCTGTTGAAGGTAGCAGCGCCGCCGACAGCTAAGGAACTGGAAGCGCTTAGAGACGCCGGGGTGGACGCGCTGCTGGTGGATATGGAGAAGACATCAGAGAAGGCTCTGACCGAGTTGAAGGAACGCCTGATGAACCTGCCGAAGCCTCGGAAGAACTGTTCAGATCGGTTGAGCCCAGTGCTGCCTAGGTTGTCGCAGAAGACGGCCGCCACCCCTCGAAGGACTGAGCCGGATGAAGACGACGACGATGAGAGCTAGACGTTTTTACGGCACGAGCTGAGATAAAGCAGATGGACAAGATAGCAATTATCGGAATGGGGCTTATCGGGACATCCTTGGGGCTTGCCCTAAAGACGGTCCAGTTGAAGGATGTCCAGTTGGTAGGGGTGGATCTGGAGCGGAGCAGGGCCAACAAGGCGCACAAGATGGGCGCCATCGACAAGGTGGAAGGCAACATTCCGACCGCGGTGCAGGACGCCGAAATAGTGTTCATCGCCACACCGGTGATGGCGATGAAGGATGTGATGGAGACCATAGCGCACCGATTGAAGGATGGGGCGCTGGTTACGGATACTGGGGGCACCAAGCGGGACGTGCTGCAGTGGGCTAAAGAGAAACTTCCTTCCAGGGTGGACTTTGTAGGGGGGCATCCTATGGCGGGGAAGGAGACGCCGGGCCCCCAGAACGCTACCGCCGACTTGTTTCAGGGCAAAGCGTACTGCATAGTGCCCGGCGCCGACGCCAGCCAGAAGAGCGTGCGGGTGCTGATGGACTTGGTATCGTCCTTTGGCGCGCGGCCGTACTTTATCGACCCAGGCGAACATGACAGCTTTGTGGCGGCAGTGAGCCATCTGCCTTTTATTACATCGGCGGCGCTGGTGGGCTGCACCAGCAAGAGTCCGCAGTGGGATGACATCAACAAGCTGGCGTCCTCAGGATTTCGCGACGTGACCAGGCTGGCTTCTGGCGACCCTATCATGCACAGAGATGTATGCGTGACCAATAGGGAGAGTATTACCCACTGGATAGGGGAGATGATTCGAGAGCTGGAGCGGATTAAGGCTGTTGTCAGTAAAGAGAATAACAACCAGGAACTTAACGAACTGTTCGAGAAAGCCTTTGTGGAACGGGAGAAGTGGCTGATGGGGGCACCGTCTCTGGTAGAGGCTAAGATGGCCGCCGACAGGCCGAAGCCTCCGGGTTTTACCGATATGTTTTTCGGGGAGAAGATAAGCAAGAAGCTCTTTCACGGGGATGAAGGCAAGGGCGGCAAAGAGCGCAAAGGTTAGTTTCCAACTTGCGACATATTATTAAGCGCCCCCGACGATTGGAAGGCTCCCTGTCCCTGCCCGGCGACAAGTCTATTTCCCATCGTTCTCTCATAATGAACGCTATGGCTAAGGGCACGGCCAGAGTCACGGGGCTGTCCCAGGGGCAGGACGTGGTGGCTACGCGGAGATGCCTGCAGAACCTGGGGGTAAAGATAGAATCGACGGATGGGCTTCGGGAGGTGGTGGTGTACGGGCGGGAGGGGGAGCTGGAGGAGAGCAGCGCTATTTTAGACGCGGCCAACAGCGGGACCACCATGAGGCTGATGTCCGGGCTGCTGGCGTCGCAAGCGTTCCTGTCCGTGTTGACGGGGGACGACTCGCTGCGGTCGCGGCCCATGGGGCGGGTAGTGCAGCCGCTGTCGCAGATGGGGGCGTCGATAATGGGGCGTAAGGGCGATACGCTGGCGCCGCTGGCGATTCGTGGAGGTGGGCTGAAGGGCATAGAATACAAGATGACGGTGGCCAGCGCGCAGGTGAAGTCGTGCATTATACTGGCTGGCCTGAGAGCCAGCGGAGAGACGGTAATACATCAACCCTCGCTATCCAGAGACCACACGGAGCGTATGCTGCAAGCCATGGGCGCGCCGGTGGTGGAGGATGGGCTGACGCTGACGGTGAGGCCGGGGAGGCCGAAGGCGGTGGATGTGAACGTGCCCGGAGATGTCAGCGCAGCGGCGTTCTGGATGGTGGCAGCATCCTGCCACTCCGACGCTCAGCTGCGGCTATTGAACGTGGGGATGAACCCAGGGCGGACGGGTATATTAGAAGTAATGAGGTCCATGGGCGCTAAGATAAAGGCGGAAAACGAACGCCTGGAGGGCGGCGAGCCGGTGGCGGACCTGGTGGTGGAGCCGTCGCGGCTGGAGGCCACGGAGGTGGGCGGCGATGTGATACCGAGGGTGCTGGACGAGATCCCGGTGCTGGCGGTGGCGGCGTGCTTCGCCAAGGGAACCACGGTTATCAAGGACGCCGAAGAGCTGCGGGTTAAAGAGTCCGACAGGATAAAGACGACCGTGCGAGAGCTGTCGCGGATGGGAGCTTCCATCGAGGAACGAGCAGATGGGATGGTTATTCACGGGACGGGGAGACTGAAGGGCGGTGTAGGACGCAGCTATGGGGACCATCGACTGGCCATGGCGCTAGGTGTGGTGGGGCTTATCGGGGGTGGCGAGGTGACGGTGCAGGGGGCAGAGTCGGCGTCAGTGTCTTACCCGGAGTTCTGGGAACACCTAAACTCGGTCATCAAGAACTGAGGTCAGAGAATTGACGCAGCAAGGGCCTGTCTCCGGCGCAACCTTTGGAGAGCCGCTGTTAGTGGTGGTGTCTGGGCCTTCCGGCGTGGGCAAGGACGCGGTCTTTCAGTATATGCGAAACCTGGACAGGGGCTGGCATTTTGTAGTGACGGCCACCACTCGCCAGCGCCGCAGGGACGAGCGCAACGGCGTCGACTATATTTTTCTGGATAGGGACGAGTTCGAGAGGATGCACCAGAGTGAACTTTTCCTGGAGAGCGCGCAGGTCTACGGCAACTGGTACGGCGTGCCCAAACAGCAGGTGAGGGAGGCGCTGGCGCAGGGCAGAGATGTGCTGATGAAGATTGACGTGCAGGGCGCGGCAACGGTGAGGAAGCTGGCGCCGGGCGCGGTAATGATATTCCTGGCGCCGCCATCGGTGGAGGAGCTGGAGCGGAGGCTGCGCTTCCGGGCCAGCGAGTCGCTCATCGATTTGAGGAATCGGCTGGAGGCGGCGAAGTTTGAGATGGCGCGGATACACGAGTTCCAGTACAAGGTAGTGAATCAGAACCACCGGCTGGACCTGGCGGCCTTCTGCATCGAGTCCATAATGGCCGCTGAGAAGTGCCGGGTGGGTCGCGGCAGGGTGGAGATTCTGTAGGCATGACTACGCAAGCCAGGCCCCGCCTGCCGGAGTGGTTCAAGGTGCCGATGCCCGGCGGCCCCAACTACATGGAGCTAAAAGGCAGGATGCGGGACTCGAAGCTCCACACGGTGTGCGAAGAGGCCAGGTGCCCGAATATTGGCGATTGCTGGGAGCGGAAGAGCGCCACGTTCATGATTCTAGGCGACATCTGCACTAGACGGTGCCATTACTGCGCGGTGACGACGGGCCGGCCTATTGGAGTGGATGTGGGGGAGCCAGAGCGGCTGGCGCAGACGGTGAAGGAGATGGGCCTCAAGTACTGCGTTATAACCTCCGTGAACAGGGACGACCTGGCCGACGGCGGGGCTTTTATATTCGGGATGTGCATAAAGCGGATTCGTGAGACGACGCCGGGATGCCAGGTAGAGGTGTTGATACCGGACTTCGATGGGAACGAGGTGGCACTGCGTCGGCTAGTGAAGGCGCGGCCTGACGTGCTGAACCATAACATTGAGGCGGCGCGGCGAGTGTTTCCCAAGGTGCGGCCCAAAGGCAACTACCAGCGGTCGCTGGAGCTGCTGGCGCGGGTGAAAGAGATGGACGCCGCCATACCAACCAAGTCGGGGATTATTGTGGGGCTGGGGGAGGATGTGGACGAGGTGGTGGAGACGATGAAGGACCTGCGGTCGGTGGGGTGCGACCTGCTGACCATTGGGCAGTACCTGAGGCCATCGGCGAAGCACTGGCCCATCGCGCGGTTCTACAAGCCCAGCGAGTTTGAAGCGCTGCGGAAGGTGGGGATGGAGATGGGGTTCAAGCACGTGGCGTCGGGGCCGCTGGTTCGCAGCTCCTACCACGCTGACGAGCAGCACGCCGCGGCTAAACCTTAATCCCTGGTGGGGCAATAGGGTATGAGGCCCCAGGCCGTTTTGTCGAGGCAGTCTGAAGCCAACCTTGTTCTCTTTAATGCCAGGATTTTGACTATGGACTTGGCGCGTCCACGGGCGGAGTGGGTAGTGGTGTCGGAGGGGAGGATTCGGGAGGTGGGGGACGGTGGGGGGTATAGGGGGCACCTAGGGCGGGGGACGCGCTCGATTGATTGTGGGGGCCGTACGTTGCTGCCTGGGTTCCATGATGCGCACTGTCATATCCTTGGCCTGGCGTCACGTTTGATGGCTCTCGACTGCGGTCAGGACAAGGCACCGTCCATAGCTAAGATTAAAGACCTGGTGCGACGCCAGGCTGGTGATACAACTGAAGGAAGATGGGTCCGGGCCTTTGGGTATGACGAGGCTCTGCTAGCGGAGGGGAGGCATCCCAACAGACGCGACCTGGATGAAGCTGCGCCGTCGCACCCTGTGCGGCTGGAGCACCGGACGGGGCATGGGGTGGTGCTGAACAGCCTGGCGATGTCGATGCTGGGGATAGGCAGAAACACGGAAGACCCGCCGGAGGGGATGATTGAGCGGGATGAGTCGGGGGAGCCGACGGGTGTGTTCCTGGAGATGTCGTCGTATATAGGCAAGCTTATGGCGCCGTATCGGCGGCGAGAGGAGATGGAGGAAGGGGTGAGGAGGGTTGACGGGCTGCTGCTGTCGAGGGGGGTGACGTCGGTGCAGGATGCGGGATGGGAGAACGGGCTGGAGCGGTGGGAGACGCTATACGACTACAAGCAGCGGGGACTGCCGACGCCCCGGGTGACGATGATGGTGGGCTGGCGGCATGCTGTCGAGATGGAGGGGATGGGGCTGGGGCCAGGTGTGGAGGCCGGAGGGCTGCGCGTGGGGGCGGCCAAGTTCATGCTGACGCTGACCACAGGGGCGCTGCACCCGCCGATGGGGGAGTTGAGGGAGGCAGCGCTGGATTTACATAATCGAGGGTGGCAGCTGGCGTTCCATGCCGTCGAGAGGGAGGCGGTGGAAGCGGCGGCGGAGGTCATCGGGTATGTCCAGTCGAGGAAGCTGAGGCCGGGGGCGAGGCATCGGATCGAACATGTGTCGGAGTGCCCGCCGTCGACGCTGGCGAAGGTGAAGGCCAGCGGCGCGGTGGTGGTGACGCAGCCTGGGTTTATATGGCATAACGGTGACCGGTATTTGAGGCTGGTGGGTAGAGAGATGCTGCCGAATCTGTACCCACTGAGGTCGTTGACGGAGGAGGGGATTAGGTGGGCGGCCAGTTCTGACGCGCCGGTGATTGAGCCGGACCCGCTTTTGGATATTTACGCTGCTGTTAGCCGGAGGACGGTGGGAGGTGGAGTGGTGGGGGAGAGGGAGTCGGTGGGGGTGGAGGAGGCGGTGCGGGCGTGGACGCTGGGAGGGTCGTACGTGGGGTTGCAGGATGGGTTGCTGGGGTCGGTGCAGGTGGGGAAGGCGGGG